>CAXBHV010000647.1:0-4890 GCA_963974855.1 uncultured Rhodopirellula sp.
TCTCGATGCGTCTGATCGGGATCGGCGTTTGCACATGGCGAAGGCACGCGAGATCCAGCAGAATTTGCGCCCCGGTGAGATTGATCTGCCACAACTGAAGATCAACTCCGTGTTTGAACCTGCCGAAGATGCGGAGGGTGATTACTCCGACGTGATTGTCTTAAACGATTCACAGGTATTGCTTTGCGTCGCCGATGTCGCGGGTCACGGAGTGCCTGCCGCGATGGCGGCAACCTTCCTGAAGGCGTTTGTGTGCGAAGCAGCCAAGGTGACGGCGTTACCGAAGCGTTTAATCCTGACGAGGAACAGTTTGGGACGCTGCGTGTCGAGCAAGTGGTCGCAGCAGGAATGAACGATCACGCCAATGAGTTAACGAAACGCTTTAAAGAATCATTGCGAGATTTTCGAGCGGGGCGAGTAGCGTTTGATGACACCACACTGCTGGTTGCCGAAGTAATGTAGTGAACTGGTCAATTTAAAGTCGTTGATCTCCTACATAGCGTCCGAATTGGATGCCACCGGACATCGGTTGCGGTGGATACTTTGCTATTGTGAAACCACCGATGCCAAAGAGCATACTACGACCGAGAAATTGAAAGCCCATTCGCCGGATGCTACGTAACGCACGGTGATTAGAGCCTTCGGTTGTCAACATCAGTCTGGTGAAGCCTTGACTGGATAGTAGCTTCGTCAATTGAGAGATCATGGATGCGTACAATCGCCGACCGCGATATTCGGGCAAGACGAAGACACTAAAGACGTACGCCATTCCATTGGGAAGATAAAGTGGCAACTGAGTCGCATGATTTCCGTCGTGGTTGATCTCGCCCGGAATATTTCCTTGCGCCATCCAAATGGACGAGGCTAGCAACTCGCCATCAAAAAACGCGAACCCTCGTGCTTGCCCTTTTTCTAGTAAGTCCAGATGTTCGGAACCGAATTTCTCGGGATAGGTCTTACGCAACGCAATGAGTATTGAAGGCGTGAGTTCTGTGAAGACCAAGCCGTCGAGTAAATCCGTAGTCTCCAAGTCGCTGAACTCTGCCGCAAAAAAGCAGCAGACGTTCGCAATGGCAAAACGACGCACTACCCGATAGGGAAGGTAAACGATTCGAGTCAAGAAACGCATCAGTCGCAGCATCCGCTAGAGCAACTTCCGTCCGATCCGCCACTTGATAACGACGCGGTTCGAGTGGGAGGAGCCGTGTAACTTGATGCCGGCTGGGCACTCGACTTGTAATCCTGTTTCATGTCAACATCTGTGTCGTACTGAATGCTTGACGCCGCTTGAGCAATGTAGCTTTCCATGGACGAAGTCTCTTCATTTTTCGCCAGCCAGGGTAAACGGCTCGTGGCGCAACCTGTGGTTAATAATTGTAAGCCACCCAGGGCCAGCAGGATCGCGATGTGTTTTGCTTTCGTATTCAATTTGACAATCCGTGTCATTCAAGAGATTAAAAGGGCGGGGACGGCGTGACTATCGACCGCGAACGAGCCGCGAATTCCAGGGACACCGCCCCCGCGTTTTTTAGTGAGGAGTTGGGAGTTGCAATTCCTCTCTCCTCACTCCCAGCTCCTTACTCGTTACCGAATCAGCGGGGCGTTGACTCCTTGCTGCGCGAGGACAGCCAACCATTTTTGAGGCTCAGCAACAATCTTTTTTGCGCAACCGGGGCAGCAGATGTAGATCGCTTTGCCAGCGGCGTGAATTTTGTAAGGTCCGCCCATCGCATCGAGTGGCTCATCCATCACGGGGCACTTCTTTTGCGCTGCGATAAACGGTGCGTCTTCGGCACTGACCTTGAAAATGCCTTCTCGGACTTGTTCGGTTCCAGCAGGTACGGAACCAGTCGAGCCAGCGCCGTAAACTATCGCAAGGTATTTGGCTGGATCGGCTTTGATTCTTTTAATACAACCTTTGCAACACAAGAAGATTGGTTTATCACCGACCATCACCTTGATTGGATCGCCCATGCTACCAAGTGGTTCGTCCATCACGGGACAGACTTTTTGCTGAGCAATCATGGCGGCATCGGCCTGTGTTGCCGCAGTGACCGTGATGTTGGGATTGGAGGCAGGTGCTCCGTCACTCCTCGCTCCCGCACTCCCCTTCTGGCTTCCGTAAACCATCGCGAGGTATTTCGCAGGTTCGGCTTGGATTTTCTTGATACAGCCTTTGCAACAGAGATAAATTGGTTTGTCGCCAATTGTTACTTTGATCGGCGTGCCCATGCCACCGAGAGGCTCATCCATCACGGGGCAGACCTTTTGTGCGGCGATCGCTGCTGCATCCGCTGCGGTGGAAGTCGCAACGGTGATTTGTGGACGCCCTGCGGCGTACTTGGCCGGGTCTGACTTGACTGCACTGACGCAGCCTCCGCAACAAACGAATACGCGTTGACCGTTGACGTCTACGGCGACGGGATCACCCATGCTACCGAGTGGTTTTCCACTGACCGGGCAAATCTTCTGACGAGCGATTGCGGCGGCTGCGAGCTGAAGTTCGCTGGCCGGAACCGTCGCCACTTCGTTAAGCGTCAATGGTTGGCCGCCAGCAGCATTGATGCCAACCAACTGGATTTCAATTTCGATCTGACGCCCAGCAATTTGCGAAAGATTGACGGGAGCGGTCAAGCCGCCTTTGCCGTCAGGCAGCAAGTCGTAGCGATATCGTTTCGCATTGCCTTCGACTCGTAGGGACGCAGCCCCACGACCACGATCGACGGAAAGCGGTTGACCACTTTGGTCGAAGACGAACATCTGAATGCCGCCCTGTGATACCACCGTTTCTAACTGAACAGCGCCAGCTTGTTTCAGCGACCCTCCGTGAGGCCCAGCGGCCGGACGAGTCATTTGAGCGGTCGCCGTTTGACCGGGCATCGCGTGATTATGGCCAGCGTGATTATGCTGTGCGTTAGCAGACGACGCCGAAGCCACGGCAATCAATGCGGCTGTAAGTAGGATTTTATGTTTCATGGTTGAGACTCCGTTAAAGTTTCACGACCAATCCGTCCGGTCGTAGATTTCATTGGTTGTGGGTTAGATGCTCGGTCAGTTTGGTTTCTTCACAAGGTTTTGAAAAAAGTTGGGAGTTGGGAGTTGTAAATACTCACTCCTCACTCCCTATCTTTCTTCACGCAGCTTTCATCAGCTCCTCCTTGGGCACTTCCTCAGTCCCTTCCCAGAGTTCGTCCTTCATGCCGAATCGCATTTTCATTTCCAGATAGGCGGAATACAGCGTGGGGACGATGAACGACGTGAACGGCTCGGCTAGCATTCCACCAAACACAGGAATCGCCATCGCTCGAGCAACGTCGGCACCGCGGCCGGTCGCGATCAAAACGGGAATCAGGGCGGCTAGCGTCGTCACCGTCGTCATCATGCAGGGGCGAATGCGTTTCAGCCCTGCTTCGTAGACAGTGTCCCGAATGTCCTGAACGCTGCTGATCTTTCGCTTTTGCAGTAATTGATGGATATAGGTCGCCATCACGACGCCATCGTCGACTGCCAGACCAAATAGAGCGATGAAGCCAACCCAAACGGCCGTGTTGAGTTCCACGCCCATCCACGCGACCAGCACCATGCCTCCCGCAAAGGCGACCGGGATACCGGTGAACACCGCCATGGCAATAGGAAGATTGCGAAACTCAAAATAGATCAACAATAAATTGATCATGATGACTACGGGAATGATCCACATCAATCGAAGGTTGGCCTCGATCTGATTGCGAAAACTACCGACAGCTTCAAGCGAGTATCCGGCTGGCAGCCCTAAGTGATCGGGATGCGACGGAGGAAGTGACTGTGCTTGTCGAAGTTGTTCTTCGATTGCCGTCACGGATTCCAAGTCGCCTTTCGATCCGTTGGTCATAAAGGAAACATGAGCGACCAAACGACCGTTTTCACTATTGATTGCGCCAGGACCCCAAGTCGTTTCCAGGGTTGCAAGCTCCTCAAGCGGAACCACGGCACCGCTGTGGGTCACAACCGGCAGTCGATTGAGTTGGTCGATCCGCTCACGCAAATCTCGGTTGTAACGCAATCGCACCGGGTAGCGTTCGCGACCCTCGACCGTCTTGATAAGATTCATTCCGCCCAGCGCCGTTTCGATCACTTGATTGACCATCGACGCACTCATTCCGTAGCGTGACGCCGCTTCACGATCGACGGTGAATTCGATGTAGGGCTTGCCAAGAACGATGTCCGGGTTCACCGTCCCCTCATTGATAACAGGCGATTTCTTCAAGGTTCCGGCGACATTCATCGCGGCGCTGGCGAGCGTCGTCAGGTCATCGCCGTAGACACGAATCGCCATCGGTGCTTTGATCCCGGACTGCAACATCACCACACGGCCTTCGATCGGTTGCAAAGCCGATGCGGGAGTGACGCCAGGCAGCGTGGCGACCTTGTTGATCTCATCCCAAACATCGCGTGCGGTGACGCCCTCACGCCACTGGCTTTCGGGCTTGAGCATGATGTACGTTTCAACCATCGCAGCGGGAGCTGGGTCAAGCGCCGATTCGACGCGTCCGATTTTCCCAAGCACGTCTTTGACTTCAGGAATTTGTCCAATTAACACGTCTTGCGTTTGCAGCACCTGCATGGCCTGCGAGAAACTGGCCGCCGGGTATAGCGTCGGCATGTAGAACCAACTGCCCTCATCCAGAGCGATCCAGTCATCACTCTGCAAACCGGTAAAAACATGTTTGGCATCGACATAACCAGGGAAGTCATTCAGCTCGGCACCGAAAACCCGAGCGGTTCTTTCTACAGGCTGAAGAACCGTTGGCATCCCGAAATAAGCTCCCACACCTAGCACCAGCAACATTGCAGGAAATGACAACGCAAACGCCTTGTGATTGAGAGCATGACGCAATCGGGCAGCGTAAA
>CAXBHV010000648.1:0-4889 GCA_963974855.1 uncultured Rhodopirellula sp.
CTGATTCAGTATCACTCTGTGGTGGCCGGGTTATGGCCCATTGCCCATCCCAGCGATCAACTCGCGACCGTCCTCGAAGAACCAACATACAGTGAATTTCGTGTCGATTTTGGACCGCTGCTTCAGCGAACGCTCGTCAAATTATTGCAACCCAGCGAAAAAGGAAACTCCAATGCAAAATAGACTCACGCGTTCTGGGCAACGCAGCGGATGGTGTCTGTTCCTTGTGACGTGCGGTTGCGTCGTGGTATTGGGATGCCAGAAGCCAGCGATGGAATTTGTCGACAAGGCGGCTCAACCGGTGACGGTAATGACGCTAGTAAAAGCGATGCCGCCGTCGTCCTTTAGGGCGTCTGGAAGTGTCAAGTCGTGGAAGACCGAAGACCTCGGTTTTGAAGTCTCCGGACGGTTGGAGTGGGTGCTCGAGCCTGGCTTGGACGTGGACGGCCGGATCGTTGATCCCGATGGAAAACTAATTCAAGCAGGCACGCCACTCGCCCAGATCGAAACGGCTCAGTACGACATCGCGGTCGAGTCGGCGCAGGCGGACGTCGAGGTTGCTGAACGTAAAAAAGAGAGCATCGAGATCCGTTTGGACGAGGCGTTGCCGGTAGAGATCGAGTCGGCCAAAGCTGATTTGGATTTAGCACAAACCGAATTCCAGCGGATGAAAAAACTGAATGCGCAACAAGCGGCATCACAATCCGAGTTCGACCAGGCAGAGAATTTGGTGCAAACGCGGAAGACAGCGTTGCGATCACTCGAGGCTAGCGAGAAACAGGCTCGCGCGGAATTGAAGTCTGCGGAATCCGAAATCCGTCGCGCACAACAAGTGCTGCGAGATGCCGAGCGAGACCTGAAAAACACCACGCTTTACGGTTCGTATCAAGGCCAAATCGCTGAGGTGATGGTGGTGCCCGGCAGCGTCGTTACCGCGGGATCGCCGGTGCTGCGTCTGCAAATGTCTAACCCGATCAAGGTCGAAGTCGAGTTGTCGTCGCAACAATCACGCCAGATCCGTCAGCGGCGAAACTTGCCTGCGTCGTTCCAATTGCCTGATGGCACGATGAGGCACGTCAATGCGTTTGTTTACAGCATCGCACCCAGCGCCGATCCGACCACGCGAACATTCACGATGACGCTGCTGCTGCTAAACGAAAAGTTTCGCGACAATTTGCCGGAATCGATTTCAGAGGACACCGTAGCCAGGTCCGAAGATATTTGGCCGCTAAAACTTAACCGCATGATGGGAACCCCCGCCGAGGTAACGCTCGTCGAAACAAAATCGATCCATCATGATGACGAAGGTGCCTTCGTATATCGCGTGACCAATGCAAAGCTGAACGACGTCCTACCGAAAATATTAAAAGTCGAACGTCAACGTTTGATTGAAAATGATTTGCGGATTCCGTTTTTGGGCAATTGGGTCTTTCGATGGGTGTCGTTTTTAGATGACGATGGTGCCAACGAAGCCCTTTCACTAGACACCATCTACATCGGCGAATTGGAAAACGGCCCCTCCGCCGCGTCCGCGTGGGATGGCGAATCGGTGGTGTTGGATGCGGGAGCCCAGTGGATGTTGCGACCTGGCGACCTGGTCTCCGTCGATCTCTCTAGTAACGATGCGGAATTCGGTTTCCATGTGCCGATCGAGGCAATTTACGAGGAATCGGGCGAGACGTTCTTGTTTGTCACCCAAGACGGTCATGCGAATAAGTTAGCTGTTCAATTGAAGCAAGCTGGGAATCTGGATGTTGGTTCGGTGGTCGAAATTCAATCGCCTGCATTAACGGATGGAATGCAAGTCATTGTCGGAGGCGTTCACTATTTGCGTGATCGTGAAGTGGTGCGGATTGTGCAAACCGCGTTAGCCGAGACAATGGAGAACGACGTGCCCCTGAATGTTCCTGCAATGGACATCACTGAATCGGAGTCGTTGTAATGTCACTCCCTGCATTGGCGGTCAAGTATCGTCCTATTGTGATCTCGGTCGTCCTGCTCGCGATGGTGTGCGGCGCATTTACCTATGTCACTATTCCGCGGCGCGAAGATCCCGAGTTTACGATTCGCGTGTGTGTTGTTTCGACCTCGTGGCCGGGGGCGCCTGCGGAAACCGTCGAGGAATTGATTACCGATAAAATCGAACAGAGTTTGATCAGTATCGAGGAGGTCGATTTTACGCGGTCCACGACGTTGACGGGCCAGTCGACGATTTTTGTCGAATTGGAAGACAGCATCGCACCCGCCGATATTCAGAATGTCTGGGACAAGGTCCGCGCACGTGTGCAAACCGTGCCGATGCCCGAGCCCGAGATCATTCCCGTCGTCAACGATGAATTTGGCGATACGGCGGTGTTATTGCTGGCGGTACACCAGATGCCATCGCATGGACGTGACCACGTTCGCGAACAAGATCTCTACTCGCCTCGTGAATTGGAAATCTATGCCGAAGAGGTCCAAGACGCAGTGCGGTTGTTGCCGGGCGTAGCCAAAGTCGAAATGTTTGGCGAGCGAGATGAAGCGATCTATATCGAAACAGGACTTGCCAATTGGTCACAGCTAGGTTTGACCACCGAACAGCTTGAAACGTTGGCTCGCGAACGAAATATCATCGAGGCCGGAGGCGAGCTAGATACCGAGTCGGGCCACTATGCCGTCAAAACGGGCGGTGAGTTTAATGCGGTTCAAGAGATTCAGCAGATCGCCAGCACCGTTCGCACCAACGGTGGCGATAACAGCGTCCCGCTTGCCGAGCTTGGTTTGACGGTGACACGAGGCTTCGAGGATCCCGCAGATTACATCTGTCGTTTCGGCGATGCGTCGGGGGTGAATCCCGCTGTGATGCTGGGGATCACGATGAAGTCGGGATCGAACATTATTGATGTCTGTGACGCCGCCAAGGCGCGGGTGCGAATGTTGGCCGATGTCGAGCAACGACTGCCGCCGGATATCGCGGTCACCCCGGTCTCGGACCAATCCGAAAGCGTGGCGAAGAAAATACACGATGTGATCATCAATGTGATCGAAGCTGTGTTGATCGTGGTAGTGGTTGTCTATTTGGTCGTCGGTTTTCGCACTTCGTTTGTGATGGCGGCGAACATTCCGATTGTCGTCGTGATCGCGGTGGGGCTGATTGCTCCATTGGGTGTCCAATTGGAACAGATCTCGCTTGCGGCACTGATTATCTCGCTTGGCTTGTTGGTCGACAACGCGGTTCAAGTTTGTGACCAAGCTCGCACGAATCAAATTGCCGGGATGCGGCCCTTTCCCGCGGCGATTGAGGGAGCCAATACACTCGCGATTCCGATGTTGGTCGGAACGCTAACGACGATGGCTGCGTTCATTCCGATGTTATTTTCGCTCGAAGGAGGCGGCAAAGAATACGTCTATAGCTTGCCGATCACGGTTTCCACGACGCTGGCACTTAGCTGGTTATTGGCGATGACGTTGTGTGTGATTTTGGCAGGCATGTTCATTCGCGCGCCACAGGGTGACGAGTCGGGATCGCCCGTGGTGAATGCATTCTCGGGGATGGGTCGCTTGGGTTCACGCTTTCGCCGCCGCTCACACGCGGCGTCTGGCTCCGGTTCCGCAGACAGCGTCGCGGCAATGAACGCCTCGGAAAACTGGACCTACCGAATTTATGGGGTGATCGGACGGTTGGCCGTGCGAGCGAAATGGGGAACCGCGATTGCGACGTTGTTATTGATCGTCGGCATCATGACGTTGCCGGTCAGTTCCGAGTTTTTTCCCGAAGCCGATGGCACTCAGTTCGCCGTGAAAATCATTTTGCCGGAAACGGCCACGATCAAGCAAACCGATGCAGTGGCCCGGCACGTGGAAACGATCGTGCAAAAGTTGGGTGCCGCGAGCGATTACCGTCCCGCTCGATTGCGAGCGTTTCGGACCATGGTCGGCGGCGGCGGCTCGCGTTGGCACCTCGGCTGGAGTCCCGAGCCAAAGACTCGCACGTATGCTGAAATTCTGGTTCGCACCACCGACAGCTCTGTGACGACTCACTATGCACAGCGCGTGCGCGAGATCGCCGAACGTGGTGATAAGGAACTGGGGATCCAGCCGATTGTGGGCGCACGCGTGGTTCCGGTGCAATTAGCGTTGGGGCCGCCCGCCGACCCATTGGTTTTTCGTGTCGCGGGGAATGGGTTTGCCGATCCCGCGATTTTGCGTTCCGCCGCCAATCATTTGAAGGAACTCGTCGAAGCTCAACCGGAAACTTGGGATGTCAACGACTCGTGGGGCGTCGATGGTTACCAAGTTCGCGTCGATGTGAACCAGGATCGGGCCGTGTTGGCCGGCGTGACGAATTCGCAAGTCGCTCGCACGTTGAACTCGTACTACTCAGGGCTGCGATTGACAACGTTTCGCGAGGGAGACCACGAAGTTCCGGTCTATTTCCGGCTAAAACCCAAGCAACGTGAATCGATTCGCGGGCTGCAAGAATCGTTCGTCGAAGGGGATCTCGGTAAGGTGCCGTTGTCATCGATTGCGAGTCTGGAAACCACATTTGTATTGGCTAAGATCGCCCGCCGCAATATGAACCGGACTATTGAAGTCAGCTCGCGAATGGAGCCTAGCGTGACCGGCAACGACGTCGTTTCTCGGTTGCTCAAAAGCAAAGAGATGAAGGCACTGCAAACGAATTTGCCGGTGGGTTATTGGATCGAACCCGGCGGCGCGTTTGAGGAGAGTGCCGAAGCCGGCGGGCAAATGATGATGTCGTTTGCGATCTCATTTGTGCTGATCGTGTTGTGTTTGATTTTTCAGTACAACGGTTGGTCCAAGCCGCTGATCATCTTGTCAACGCTACCTTTGGCGTTGGCGGGAGCATGGTTGGGATTATTTTTGTTTGACGAATCGCTCGGGTTTAT
>CAXBHV010000649.1:0-4884 GCA_963974855.1 uncultured Rhodopirellula sp.
TCGCAACCACTTGAGCGTGAAACCGAATCGGCATGAGAACTGCTCCTAATGGCTGCACCGACCCCGATCACCTTGGCCGAAAATCGTACGAGGTCGGGTCGATCGGACACAGAATCGATCAAGACGAACATCACTGCCACCACATCGAGCCACTCATGATTCCACTACAAATCAAATACCTGCGACGTTACAAAGACATCGCTCTGCTGCTTCACAAGTACGGACAAGGCGATCTGCTGAAGACAACAGGTATCGATCTCGAGAGCGACGAATGTGACGACGTTGGTCGCACTGACTCGGCAACGCCCGACGACTTGGCGAGCGATCTTGAACGACTTGGTCCGGCGTTCATCAAGCTGGGCCAGCTGCTTTCGACCCGAGGCGATTTCTTGCCTGAGCCCTATCTCGACGCGCTTTCGCGGCTACAGGACGATAACGAACCGGTGCCGTGGGAGGATGTTCGCGAGTTATTGGCGAGCGAGTATCAAACCGACCCCAAAAAGATCTTCGCCGAAATCGACGAGTCTCCCGCGGCGACCGCCTCGTTGGGGCAAGTCCATCATGCGACGCTTCGCGACGGACGTGAAGTGATTGTCAAAGTCCAGCGACCTGATTTGCAGCCCGATCTCGATGATGATTTGCGGGCTCTCGAAGAATTGGCGGCGTTGCTTCACTCAACAACGGAGTTTGGCGAAAAGTACCAGTTGGTGAACCTTGTGGCAACGCTCAAAAAGTCGATTCTCAGCGAACTGGATTACCGACGCGAAGCCGGCAATGCGAAACGATTGAAGGAATCGCTTACCGATTATCACTCGATCGATGTTCCCGAACCCGTGATGGATCTTTGTCGCAAACGTGTACTCGTGATGCAACGCGTTTCAGGAGTTAAAATAACGGACGTCAGCCCCGTGGTGCTATTGGAGTTGGACGGACGCCAGCTCGCTGACGAAATTTTCTCGGCTTACCTACATCAAATCCTTGTGGACGGACATTTTCACGCCGATCCGCACCCCGGTAACTTGTGGCTGACCCAAGATCGTCGGATCGCGCTGCTCGACTTTGGCTTGGTCGTTCATGTTGCGCCTGCGATGCAGCGTGACTTGCTGAAATTACTATTAGCGGTCGGCAACGGCGATTCCAAAACCGCGACCCAGTTTGCTCATCTTACCGGCGAAAAAACATCTCGCTACGACCGAGATCGACTCGAGCGGCAAATCGCCGAAGTCTTTTCCGACGGTCATGGCGCGTCGATGGAGGAATTGAACGCCGGCCGCATGATTATGAATATCCAAGGCGCGGCGTGTGACGCGGGGGTCATTCTACCAAACGAAGTCACGATGCTCGGCAAAACGCTGATGAATCTCGACAAAGTCGTCAAGCTGCTCGACCCTGAGTTCAATCCTACCCAGGCGATTCGAGACCACGCCAATCAAATTGTCGGGAAACATGGTTCGCAACGGCTGTCGCTTAACGATGCCTATCAAGCGATCATCGAATCGGCTGAATTAATGCAGAATTTGCCAGCGAGAATGAATGAGATCAGCCGGCGTGTTGCTGAAAGTGACTTTCACGTTAAGGTCGATTCGCTTGATGAAGACAAAATCATCACGGGAATGCAAAAGATCGCCAACCGCATCACTGCGGGCCTAGTTATTGCGGCCTTGATTCTCGCGGCATCCAGGATGATGTCGATGGAGTCGGGATTTATGGTGTTTGGCTATCCCGCCATTGCGTCTCTATTTCTGTTCATTTCCATCATGCTCGGTAGCATGCTGTTGTGGCAGATCCTAGTGCATGACCAGTGCAAAAACAGTTAACGTGAATCAGATGTTTTTATAGCGGTGCGGTGAAGGCCTGGGCCGCTAAAACTTCAGTATTGTTGGGAATTTTGGTTGCGTTGGTTTTCTGCCACCTCTCCCCCAACTTCGTCGGTGGAGAGGTAACTGCAGCGTAAGCCGGAAGAAATACTTACCCCCATTATCCGACGTCGATACGAAAGTTTTAGCAGTCCAACAAACGCCGCCCGGTCGAAATCGAACGCTTTTTCACGCTGCAACCGAGTGATCGCAGCGTGATGCTAAAAAATGCTGGTTCACATCGCAAATGCCTCACTTCGCCGATCCCCAATCGCCTCCTCATTAGCGGTAAGCCATTCGGTACAGGATTCGCTCGATTATCGTTCGGCAACTCCCGAAGGCTTTTCTTATGATTACAACTATTATCAGTACCGTATGCGTCGTCGTCATGGCCACGCTCGTAGCCGGCTCGTTGTTAAACCTGAGCTCCAATCCTCATTGGTTCGTTCGTGGCTGGGATTTTCCTCGCACCCAAATCGTGGGGATAGGCTTTGTGGTCACCCTGGTGTATTTCGCCGCCAACGCGGTGATCGAAGGGTCCGTTGGCACGAAGACCGCCCTCGTGATGATTGGCTTCTTTATATTCCTGGTGATTTGGCATGGCATCCGCATTCTCCCCTACACAAAGATTGCGAGACTTCAGTCTTTATCGACCGAGCATATTTGCGACGATCGGTCGATCCGCATCGTGGTCTCGAATCTGTTACAGGAGAATGAACAACACGATTTGTGGCTGGACACGATCCGTGATGAAAACCCCGATATCATCGTGGCACTGGAAGTCAACCAACGCTGGGCGGATGCATTTGAATCTTTGTCCGATACATATCCTCACGTCGTCGCGAAGCCGCAAGAGAACTGCTACGGCATGATGCTGATGTCCCGCTTTCCTATCGAGTCTTCGGAGATCCGCTATTTGATCCAGTCGGACATTCCCTCGATTGATGCGGTTATCCGAATGAAATCCGGTGAGCTGTTTCGTATTGTAGGGGTTCATCCAAGACCACCGGAGCCGGTACGGGACCAAGATTCGGTGCCCCGTGATGCGGAATTGTTGCTGCATGCCGAACAGTTGCGTGATGAGACATTGCCAGTGATCGTGGGCGGCGATCTAAACGACGTCGCGTGGTCACGAACAACACGACTGTTCTTGCAAATCAGTAATTTGCTAGACCCTCGACGCGGCCGCGGTTTCTTCAATTCGTTTCACGCTCAGCACGTCTGGTTCCGTTTTCCGCTAGACCATATTTTTCATTCTCGGCATTTCACAGTGCGTGAGATTCGCCGCTTGCGTGAGGTGGGGTCCGACCATTTTCCGATTCTGATTCAACTGCAACTGGAACCCGAAAAGAAAGCAGAGCAGCCTGCGATGACCGACACGCAGGAGGACCACGAAGAGGCAGAAGAATTGATCGAACGCGCTCGCGAGGATGAGTCGTCCACTGCGATTTAACGACAATTCAGTGATCACGATAACCAATCACGCCGCTCATGAAATCTGGCTCCAACACAGCGGACTCGTTTGAGTGCAGTACCGAGATGTCGCCGGTGGATTCGAAGACGACCGCGAGCACTTGGTCGTAGTTCAACGCATTGGCTTCACGCAACTTGGCAAACACGTCCTCGCGAGTCACATTGGCTTTGCGCAGGTTTGCCTCGATCATCTCATGCCCTTTCATCAACAATAAAGGTTGATTGTCGACCGCGCTGGAGAACGTCGCTGAGCGTTGCCGAAGCACAGCAATCAGCCATTGTCCTAAAAACAAACATCCGATTGCTGTGATCCCCAACATCAGACTGGGCGACGGCGAGGAAATCGTCGACCCAAACAGCGATCCGACCGCCACCGTCATGGCAAAATCTGCAGCTGACATTTTTGAAAAACTTCTCAGTCCAACGATACGTGTGTATAGCAGAATCACGGCATAGGTCGCGATCGTCGAGACGAGCACGAACGGAATCACAGCCAAGTCAACGCTGATCCATTTTTCAAACATCAATCACGGTTCCTGTAGTGGTACGCCGATTGCCGAGCAAGGGGGCAGCAAGTGAATGGAGGCACGAAACGCTGCGGAATTCCCAGGGAGGGCTCCTTCCAAATTCACACTCTCCTTTTCTCATTTGGCAAATCACTATGGCTACCACCGCTCCGACGATCGCTCCGGCGTCCTCTTCCAATACATGGCGTGGATTCAAAACCGCGTCACTTCCAGACGTTCCGCATTGGGTCGAGTTGCTTGGTCGTGCCGGGTACATCGCCAAGGGCGTTGTCTACTTTGTCGTTGGCTTTCTAGCGTTTCAATTGGCGGTCGGGGCAGGCGGTCAAATCTCGGGTGCACGCGGTGCGATCCGAGAAATTGGGCAACAACCCTTTGGTCGCATTCTGCTCGGCTTAATCGCGATTGGTTTGATGGGATACACCGCATGGCGGTTGGTCCAAGCGGGCAAGGATACCGAAGGAGACGGGACGGATATAAAAGGAATCGTCAAACGGAGCGGTTATGTGATCAGTGGAGTGTCCTACGTCTTGCTCGGCATTTTCGCCGCGTCCTTAGCACTTGGTATTGCGACTAGCTCGGGACAGTCCGACGCAGGACACGGCTTTTTACTTGGATCACTTTGGGGGCGGGCAATCTTAGGCATCGCCGGAGTGGGGGTCATCGGGGCCGGCATAGCATTCGGCTACAAGGCCTACACGGCAAAGTTCATGGAAAAGTACGATCTCGCAGCAATGAGCGAGAGACTGCGAACAGTCGCACTTTACGCAGGACGCGTCGGACTAACCACCCGCGGGGTGGCATTTATCTTGATTGGCAGCTTTCTGCTCAACTCGGCCGTTCAGGGAGCAAGTGGCGAGGAGGTTACCGGACTTGCAGATGCATTGGCAGTAATTGCCGTGCAATCCTACGGCAAGATCCTATTAGCGATAACGGGGTTTGGGCTGATGTGTTACGCCGTTCATTCGCTGATGAAAGGGTGGTTTCGAGTATTTAACGTGTCCAAGCTTTAGTCGTGGCACGCGATTCGC
>CAXBHV010000650.1:0-4879 GCA_963974855.1 uncultured Rhodopirellula sp.
CGGCCGGACGCGTTGCGTTGTTGTACCAACCCTACGTGCCGCCTCCGATCGAACAGCAAGTCGACGAGCAGGGACGTCCCGCACCAATCCCCCCATGTCATGTTTGCGAGGGACGCGGGTACCTTGGCCGCATCGCGATCTTTGAACTACTGATACCCGGCGATCAATTGAAAGCCGCCGTGCTGAAAACACGCGACATTGGTCAGTTGAGCAAGATTGCGAAATCCGAAGGCCATCGAGGAATGCAGGCAGAAGCGGTGCTCACCGTTGCTCGCGGGTTGACCAGTCTGGATGAGCTGAAACGCGTGTTCGCCAAGCGATAAAGAGGACGCGGCGAAGAGTTTCTCCCTCACCCACCGTTCGGCAATCGCGAGAGCATTTTTATCTTTGCGGTAAGTAGGTGAAGATGAGTCATTGCACATAACGATCTGAGCCGACGGCGCTAGCCGCGGGCAAGTTTCCTACAAAATTGGCGCTCACCGCGGCTAGCGCCGTGAAGCATTTCCTGTAGCGGAACTCGTCAAGAGTTTCGGGGACCAGACGTCATGGAAACGAAAGTCTTGACGACTTCCGCTACGTTAAATTAGCACAGTAGCCTACCGTCGCCAGACGTTGGACCACGTTCTGGCGAACGTAGCTAGTGTTTTTTAACCGACGTCATTTCTCAAAATGCTCGAGCGGTTTCGTGCTATTTTTGAACGCGTGACAATCCGCCATCGACGGCGATCACTTGGCCGGTGATCCATCCGCTTTCGCCAGAGAGCAGAAAGGTGGCCATCGACGCGATGTCATCGACGTGGCCGATCCGGCCGAGCGGGTAAACCGACGCCATCGCTTCGCGTTTGGCGTCACTCGAAAGCAGGCGTTCGCTAAGCGGGGTGTCGGTCAGTGCGGGGGCAATGCAGTTGACGCGGATTTTCGGAGCAAGTTCGGCGGCCCAGCAACGCGTGACTCCTTCGATCGCCCCTTTGGCGGCGGACACCGACGTGTGCATCGCCAACCCTCGGCCGACGGCGACCGTGCTGAACAAAACCACGCTCGACGATGCTGCGGCTTTCAGCGCAGGGAGTGCTCGCTGCATTATTCTCATCGCCCCGACAACATTCAGCTCAAAATCCTCGCGTATCGATACGGCCTTCGTCATCCGTAGTGGCGACAACGTGATCGAGCCGACGCAATAGGCCATCCCATCGATTCGCTCAGGCATCTCAACGGTGTCGATTGCGTCGGACGTCACATCAGCAACATGATGCGTCAATCGCGTGGAGAGTGCAGGATCGAGACTGTCGAGTTGTCCGCGGGTTCGTGATACGACTACTACCGATCCGCCTCCGCGAAGCAGCCGCTCGGTAATCCCGAAGCCAATGCCGTGACTGCCGCCGAGGATCAAAAACGTTTTATCGTTCATCAAACTGACAATTTAAGAAGGACGTGGTCGGGCTTCCATTTACTGTAGCCGCAGGGCAACATCGGCCACTTTTTGGGGGAGTAGCCGGTTCACTGCTGCGCCCACTCATCCGCTGAATTGCGGATTCCGTCGACGAGGGCTTTCAGATTTCTCGGGTTTTGTCCGAGGTCTCCCTTGCCGACACGTGATTGACTGTTCGCTTGCAATTGGGTCCCGCTGCCGGTCTGGTCGGGACTAAGTTTGACGTCGATATCATCGACGAAACGAAAAAGCGGCGTCGTGCGTGTGATTTTGTACTCGATCGTGCCCGTGGACTCCATCTTAGACTCGACGTTCCAGCGTGACGTTTCCGCGACCCAGCGCTGCAGTTTCGCATCGATCACATCGACGGAGTCCGAAAAACGCTCATCGGTGGACGCGGAATTCTCTGTGAAATCGCGGCTCCAGTTGTCAATTCGCAACAATGCCGCCACGATAACGAGTAGCACGATCGTGATCGCGACTGCCAAAAATCCGGACATCTTTCGTTTTCCTGTTTTTCTTTCCAACCTAGAGCTCCTTCGACATGCCTGAAAGCCGTTCCCTATTCGCGGATGAGGAAGAGGATAACCTTAAATTGGCTCAACCGCTCGCCGCTCGCATGCGTCCCCAAACGCTCGCCGAGTTTATTGGGCAGCATCAAATTTTGGGCGATGGAAAGTTATTGCGGCGAATGATTGATGCTCGTCGACTCGGCTCGATCATTCTTTACGGTCCTCCGGGGACCGGCAAGACGACTCTCGCCCATCTTCTGGCTCATGAAACCGGCAGCAAGTTGCGGATGGTCAGTGCAGTAACAAGTGGCG
The DNA here is from genome assembly GCA_963974855.1 of uncultured Rhodopirellula sp. GTDB lineage: Bacteria > Planctomycetota > Planctomycetia > Pirellulales > Pirellulaceae > Novipirellula. The sequence goes on from CAXBHV010000650.1 coordinate 2,254, forward strand.
TCAAGGAACTGCGTGAGGTGTTGGCTTGGGCACGCGACATCGTTTCCACCGGGGGAGCACGACCGATTCTGTTTGTCGACGAGATTCATCGATTCAGCAAGAGCCAGCAAGACGCACTGCTTCCTGATGTCGAAGAAGGCATCGTCGCGTTGATCGGGGCAACCACAAGCAATCCTTATTTCGCCGTCAACGGTGCCTTGCTGTCGCGCAGCCAATTGTTTGGACTCGAAGCACTCACGCCCGAAGAAATTCGCACGTTGATCGAGCGAGCACTTCACGATCGCGAGCGAGGACTTGGCGATCTAAAGCCGCAAGTGGACGAGGATGCAATACTTTACTTGAGCTCAGCATGTGAGGGGGACGCGCGTCGTGCACTCTCGACACTCGATATTGCGGTTCGCAGCAGCAAGTCAAACGTGACGCGTGAAACGATTGTCGAGTCGATCGGCAGTCGCTTGAGTGGCTACGATGGCACCGGCGACGATCACTACGATTTGGCGAGCGCGTTGATCAAGAGTATTCGTGGTAGCGACGCCGACGCCAGCATCTACTGGTTGGCTCGGATGCTGGAGGGGGGCGAAGACATCCGGTTTTTGTGTCGACGCTTAGTGATTTTAGCAAGCGAAGACATCGGCAATGCGGATCCGACGGCGCTAACAATCGCAGTCTCAGCCATGCAGGCGTGTGAGTTCGTCGGGCTGCCCGAAAGCCAGTTGACGCTTAGCCAAACAGTGGCCTACCTAGCGCTCGCGCCAAAGAGTAATGCGGCAACGGTGGCAATCGGTGCTGCACGCAAAGATGTTCGCGAAAAGCAAATCGTGCCTGTCCCTCAACATTTGAAGGATGCTCACTTTGCCGGCGCAAAATCAATGGGGCACGGTGAAGGTTACCAATACAGCCACAACGCCGAAGATGGGATCGCCGCACAAGATTACCTCGGAGTCGATCGCAAGTACTATGAACCGGTCGACCGTGGTTTTGAGCAAACGTTAAGAACGCGAATGGAAGAGATTCGCAATCGTTTGGGCAAGTAAGAAAAAAAGTTGGGTAGGATTAGGCTTCCAGATTGTCCCTAGTAAATACGGACAGACTCGAAGTCTAATCTACCCATTCTTGCATCGGATGACGCATCGGATTCGCATCGCGAATCGTTACTTAGCTCTTTGCAGCGGCCGTGCGAAGCTCTTCGAGTTCCACTGTCAAGCGGTGGCGAAGGGGGCTTTCCGCACGAAGTTCATCTTCGAGCAGTTCTTCGGCTTTGTCAAAACTTTCGTCGCTACGGTTAGGATCGTTCATCAATGTGCGAAACATTTTCTCGATCGTCGCTTCAGTAAGCAATGCAGTCTCCTGGTTCGAGGTGATCGGCGAGCTGAAGATGTTTAGCGGAACACGCCCGATCGGAATTCCTAGGCCAATTCTAAACATCGTCGCCGTCTACTGATTCTATGCGACATGATTCACGTCGCAAGAGCAAACTCGATGTTAGAGCATTGCAAAACGCTTGTCGAGAAAATAACGGCAGCAGCAAAATTCGAACAGAGTTTCGGCTGAACCGGTGAAAACCGAATGACTCTGCGACTTTCGCTATAGATTATCTGTTTTCACAGTGCTAACTGCTCGCCGCCACGACTTGGCGGTCAAATCCGAGTTCGGACAGATGAGCCGCCGTACGGCCCACGGTGAAGCGAATTTGCTCTTCGGTGTGCTCCGAAGTGATAAAGAATCTCAGTCTTGCCGCCGATTCATCCACCGCAGGATACAAGATCGGTTGCACGTTGATCCCGTCGCTCTTCAGCCGATGCGACAATCGCAACGCGACCATCGAGTTGCCCGTGATGATCGGTATGACAGGTGTCCCCCCGCTATCACCTGTGTCTAGACCCGCCTCGTGGCACAGCGACAAAAATAATTCGCTACGTTTGCGGAGCAATTCCACTCGTTCGGGTTCGTCTGCCAAGGTTTGCAGGGACGCAAGCGCCGCAGCAACCTGAGCCGGCGGCATCCCGACACTAAATACAAATCCAGGTGCTGTGTATTTCAGCAGTTCGATCAATGCGTTGCTGCCAGCGATGTAGCCACCACAGGACGCAGCGGATTTGCTAAGCGTGCCCATCCAAATGTCGACGTCCCGTGCGTCCATCTGAAAATGTTCGGCGATACCGTGTCCTGTTTCTCCCATCGTTCCAAAACTATGAGCCTCGTCGACCATTAATAGAGCACGGTGCTTCTTCTTGACTTCGACAAATTTGGGCACGTCGGCAAAATCGCCGTCCATGCTGTACACGCCTTCGATCACGATCAGCACACGGCGGTACTGGGATCGCATCTCCGTTAACATTCGGTCGAGCGTTTCGTAGTCATTGTGGGGGAACGGTCGACGACGCGCCCCAGACAACAACGCTCCTTGCACGATACTGTTGTGAGCCAACGAGTCATGCAGGATCAAGTCACCGGATCCCACCAAATGGCCAATCGTCGTTTCGTTAGTGGCATGCCCACCGACCATCAAAATCGAGGCGTCGACACCAACCCATTTGGCAATCGCATTTTCGAGTTCGCGATGGATCGGTTTTTCACCCGAGACCAAACGACTTGCCGAAACGCTGGTCCCGTATTTTCGCACCGC
>CAXBHV010000651.1:0-4871 GCA_963974855.1 uncultured Rhodopirellula sp.
CGGAGTTTCCACCGCCACGATCATGTCGGCGGTCACGAAGGTTGGCCGGCGGGGGAATGCCTCGGTCCAACAGCGGGATGCGATCAAGCGATTTGCTACACAATTGCGAACGGATGTGCATCAAGCCAACGAATTTGAGTCATCCGCGGAAGGTTGGCCGCTGCAATTGCGAGGCAGTGATTTCGAAGTGCGGTATGAATTGCATACCGAACAAGGTTCATTGAGACGAACGAGGTTAGAATCGGATCAGGTGACGAGTGTGGAGTCGTTTGAGTTCGGCAAAGAACGACAAATCACACTGCAAACCAGCGAGAACCAAGTGACGGTTGTCATCGATACCGAATCCGCAGCTTATCCGTTTATTGTCGAGGCGATTTATGGGAAGCCCGATTCTGAAAGGCCCGATTCTGGAAGGGCAGAACAATGAGTGGCAACCGCAAACAAAAGAAGCAAGTTCGCCGAGGAGCCGCATTCTTGCTGCTGGTCGTCGTTGTGCTACTGGTAGTCGTCGAGGCTACGCGGACGATGGTGGTCAGCGAATTTTCGCTGCGAAAATCGGAGGTCCAGCGCACACGAGTTCTCACGATGATCGCTGCGATCGATGCGGTCGGTACGCTAAACGAAGAAACCATCGAACTGCCTCTCAATGAAACAAATCAAGAACGGATCGTCGTCACGTCCGACGAAGATCAACGAGTCACCGCACGCTGGATGCGGGGCGACCATGTGGTTGATCAAATTACAAGACTGCAGCAAGTATCGGAGTCCGAAGAATGACACAACCAAGTAGCGGAACTCGTCAAGAGTTTCGAACACCCGCATCCCGTAGCGGAACTCGTCAAGAGTTTCGAGAGTTATCATTTCAAACAACCGGGCGGAAGGTCGTCGCGACTTACGCGTCGGCTCCGCGACAATCGGCTCGCGGCTTTACGCTGGTCGAACTGCTGGTCGTGATCGCAATCATCGGCGTGTTGGTTGGATTGGCGCTCCCCGCGATGCAAAACATGCGTGAGCTATCGCGTCGTACGGCGTGTCAGCAAAACCTGACTCAGCTATCACTCGCCTTGTCGTCTTATTCGCTCCGTAATGTTCACTACCCGATGGGCACGATCAATCTCACCGGTCCAATCCAAAACGAGCCGGTCGGCTATCACCACAATTGGATCAGCGGGTTGTTGCCGATGTTGGACGCACAAAGCGTTTATGAAGCAATCGATCGCAGCGAAAGTGTCTATGCACCTGCGAACGCCGAGGTGCGAAGCTTGTCGATTCCGATGCTTCAATGCCCGTCGCAATCAGGAATGCGAGAAAACACGACCTGTTACGCAGGCATTCACGCTTCGTCCGAAACGCCGATCGACGAAGATAACGACGGAGTATTGTTCTTGAATGTGCCGGTGTTGGATTCCGACATCACCGACGGATTGGCCTACACCGCGTTTGTCGGCGAAAAACTCTCTCGATTTGAAGAGGACTTAGGTTGGATCAGCGGTACACGTTCGAGTCTTCGCAATACCGGACATGCGATCAACGCCGAGCTTGCTCGAATCCGCGGTCCTCAGGGGCCTGATCAAGAGGTCTCGGCGACCTATGTCGGAGGGATCGCCAGCGACCACCCCAATGGAGCGAATGTGTTGCTAGGCAACGGCAGCTATCGATTTTGCAATCCATCGATGGACGCCACGATCCTGAAGCAGCTCGGTTCGCGTGCCGATGGCGAGATTCCACATGAGTGGAAATCGGATGAACCGTATGCCGAGTCGCCATCGACGTCGGACACACAAACCTCGACGGAGAAGACATCGAGCGAAGATGTATCGAACGAAACAAGCAACGAGGTTTCCGAATGAGATCATCGAGGCGGCTTCTTCCGAATCTTGACGCATTTGATGACGTGACACATCGTTGTGGAAAAGATCGTCGACGTGGTTTCACGACAGTCGAGTTATTCGGCGTGTTGTTGATCATCACTGTGCTGATTTGGATGTTGCTGCCCGCAGTGCAATCGGCTCGGGAACAGGCACGACGCACGAGTTGTGCCAACAACCTGATGCAGGTCGGGCTAGGGGTTCAAGCTTACCACGAAGCGTTTGCGCAGTTCCCGGTGCAGTTATCGGGAACCGACGGCAGCGCCACACCGAGCAAAGACAATGATCGTCGGCTCAGTATCTTTGTAGGATTGCTGCCGTTTTTGGACCACCAGGCTGCGTGGAACGAGATCCAAAGAACTCGTGAATTCGATGATCGCATTGGCTACGGCATGATGTCGATGTATTCTGAGGACGAATACTTTGGTGCACTGGAGGATGACGAATTCGAAGACGAGGCTGAGTCAAACGAACCATGGGTTGCAGGTGGCCCTGAACCGTTCGTCGATGCCTACGAACCGTGGCATTGGGAGTTTCCGGTCTATCGATGTCCAAGTGACCCCGGCATGGGAGAACCCTCGTTTGGGCGGACTAATTACGCCGCCTGTTTTGGCGATGGCATGGTGGCCGCGGATTCGGGTCCGTTTAGTGAAGTGGAGGGAGTGTTCGTCTACGACACAACGTTGGCCGAGCAGACCGAGGCGGCGATGCGAGGCGTGTTTGTGCCACGCGTAGTGACGCGACTGAGTGATATCAGCGATGGTTTGTCCAATACGATCGTATTGGGAGAAATTGCGACCGATCTTGGCGACAAAGATAATCGAACCAATCCGATAGCAGGCCCCGGCCTGGAATTGCGTGATCATCCCGATTGGGCTCGCGAATACGCCAAACTCATTGATTCCGAGCGGCCTCGATTTTGGGAGGTCCAAGCGGGGTCTACAAAACTAGGTTTGGCGACGGACAAGGGACGTGGATTTCGTTGGGCGGACGGAATGCCTTTGTATTCCGGCTTCAATACAATTCTGCCACCGAATCGTGAGATCACCTTATCGCAAGATCAAGACGACAGCTGGGGCGTATTAACCGCAAGCAGTCGGCACCAAAGTGGCGTTCACGTCTGCTTTGCCGACAGTAGTGTTCGCTTTATCACCGACAGTATTGATTCGGGAGACACCAGTCGCAGCTCCGTTTATCCCGGAAGCCCAAACGCCCCGGGCAGCAAGAGCCCGTACGGATTGTGGGGCTCGCTCGGAACAAGGTCCAGCGGTGAGCTGCACCAGTTACCCTTAACCCAATAGCCCCCGCAGCGAAAGTCGCGAAGACTTTTGAGAGATTGGGATAGGTTTACAGCCTGTCATCAAACTGGTCGTGGCCGCCGCCATGCGGGAGCTCCGCTGCGGCTCGGCCTACGGGCACGGGAAACCGACGAGCGGAGTCGTCACGCGACATTTTGCAGGCCGGATCAAGTCGCAATAGCGACGCAGATCCGGCAGCACACTTGATCTCCCCGAAACTTGTTTTGGGAAGGTCAGAGCGAGCGGAGCAAGCTCATCGGTGGGTCCTCGTTGTGTTAGGCGTTGCAACATATTAGTTCAGTGCAGCCAGCCCTCCCCAGCTACTAACGCTTCCGCCCTTCCTCGTGGAATGGTGAATCCTCTTTGCTCCCGACTCCCTTTCCGCCACTCCCTTTCCGCCACCAAGCCGGATTTCCGCGTCTCTACGGTCCAACCTACGTGGCTTTTTGCTAAAGCCATTAGCGTCTGTGTGCCGATACCAACCATCAGATCTATTTTTTGAATACAGCTTCCTTTGGTACTCTCATGCGGTCGTCATGCTCTGGAATATGGCTTTTCGAACGCTGCTGTACGATCGCGGCAAGCTGTTCGCCGGTCTAATCGGCGTGATCTTTTCTGTCGTGCTGGTTAATATCCAGGGCGGCCTCTTTTTTGGCTTGATTCACAAAGCAAGCCTGTTAGTCGACCGCAGCGGAGCTGACATTTGGGTCGGCCACCGTGGGATGCACAATGTTGACTTCCCCCATAACATTCCCGAACGTTGGATCTATCGGATCCGCAGTATCGACGGAGTCCAAGACGCGGAGCCGGTGCGAATTGGTTTCGGTGAAATGTCGCTTCCCGATGGTAATTTTGAAGGCGTGACGGTTGTTGGGGTCAGCGAAGGAACCGATCTGGGGCGTGCATACCAAATTGTCGAAGGTCCCGAGGATGCACTGACCTATAGTGATGGTGTGATCGTGGATCAGTGTGACAATATAAAGCTCTATAATCCTGCAATCGGCGAATTGAGAGAGCTCAGCGGAAATCGCGTTCGCATTTCTGGCAAGAGTCACGGAGTGCTCAGTTTCCTGGTTACGCCTTATATTTTCACCACTTATGCCCGCGCCGCTGAATTTATTGGCAGCGATCCTTCGACGGCATCTTACTTTTTAGTTCGCGTGAAACCTGGCGTTGATCGCAATCGGTTGAGTGACGTGGCGGCTATGCCAGCCGAAGAATACGCATCGATCAGCGTTAACTTTTGGATGACACGGACTGGAATTGGACTCAGTTTTGGTGCGGCCACCTTTTTGGGATTGCTGGTTGGATTGGTGATGGTCGGGCAAACGCTTTACGCCATGGTGCTCGACCGGATCAGTGAGTTTGCGACCCTAAAAGCGATTGGCGCCAGCGAACGCGAAATCGTGATCCTGTTGACGGCTCAATCCGGGATGGTGGCAATCGTGGGGATCGCAATCGGCTTGGCGTTAGCAGCCGGAATCCGTCATTTGTTCAGTACGCCACAGGCATCCATTGAAATTCCGCCAGGACTTTATGTCGCCAGTGCGGTATTGGTTTTCATGATTTGCTTAGCCGCTTCAGCACTTCCCTACTTGCGTGTCCGCCGCGTTGACCCTCACTCGGTATTGCAAGGGTAAATTGGATGTCCAATCAAACAGCTGCGGATATGAGTTCGCTCTCGCAATCCGCATCGTTGGTGAAT
>CAXBHV010000652.1:0-4869 GCA_963974855.1 uncultured Rhodopirellula sp.
CCCCGACGATACACAGCTCGAGGCCTACCTGGTTCGCATGAATCGCCTGGAATCACTGCTAGTCAAAAAAACGTGGTTCCGCGAAGGGGCAACCGATCCAACGTTCCACAATTCGGGAACGCTGGGCGAAGGCTGGCTGTCGCGTTTCGGCATCGACGCCGTGATTCACGAGCTGAATGCAAATTGGATCGAAGGACTGCAGTCACGACCCTCTGCCGAACACTGGATGACCTACGGCCAACAGCTCTGCGAAGTGCTGGACGCCTATTTTAAAGCGGCCGATTGATCTTCGTTCCTGCTATGTCACCTCTCCCGAGCGCAGCTGGGGAGAGGTCGGACGGGCCCTTAAGGCCTCGTCCGGGTGAGGGCCGACCGAGCAAGGGAAGTCGCGGCAAGCGGTTGTCGGTGGGATGTCCAGTGCAAGTAAGCCGGAGACAGGCCCTCACCCGAGCATCGCTGAAGGCTCTGCTCGACCTCTCCCTAAACTGCGTTTTGGGAGAGGTGGCAATTGGCGAGTCACCTCTCCCGAGCGCAGCTGGGGAGAGGTCGGACGGGCCCTTCAGGCCTCGTCCGGGTGAGGGCCGACCGAGCAAGGAATTCGCGGCAGGCGGTTGTCGGTGGCATCTCCAGTGCGAGTAAGCCGGAGACAGACCCTCACCCGAGCATCGCTAAAGGCTCTGCTCGACCTCTCCCTAAACTGCGTTTTGGGAGAGGTGGCAGTTGGCGAGTCACCTCGCCCGAGCGCAGCTGGAGAGAGGTCGGACGGGCCCTTTAGGCCTCGTCCGGGTGAGGGCCGACCGAGCAAGGAAATCGCAGCAAGCAGATGTCGGTGAGATATCCAGTACGAGTAAGCCGGAGACAGGCCCTCACCCGAGCATCGCTGAAGGCTCTGCTCGACCTCTCCCTAAACTGCGTTTTGGGAGAGGTGGCAATTGGCGAGTCACCTCTCCCGAGCGCAGCTGGGGAGAGGTCGGACGGGCCCTTCAGGCCTCGTCCGGGTGAGGGCCGACCGAGCAAGGAATTCGCGGCAGGCGGTTGTCGGTGGCATCTCCAGTGCGAGTAAGCCGGAGACAGACCCTCACCCGAGCATCGCTAAAGGCTCTGCTCGACCTCTCCCTAAACTGCGTTTTCGGCAGAGGTGGTAGGTCTCGGATCGTTTAGAAAAACGACGAAAGTCTTGACGACTTCCGCTACGCTTTATCTAGCTGCTAGCCCTCGATTCCAATTCCTCAGTTTGCAACAAACTGAATGATCCGAGCCGCATTGCCGCGGCTGCTTGTTTTGTCCGCGATCTTCAGCTCGACGGTATGCTCACCCGCTTCCAAATCGGTTGCAAACATAACGGTCCGCGGATAATGCAGCCCTTTGCTGTACTGATGATACAAATCCACCACTTTGAACGGCCCCCCATCGACACTGGCTTCGATCATTCCTGCATCCGGGCCCGCGACAACGTAAGCACCGACTGCAGTCCCGATGAACGAGAGTGACACGGTGTCCCCAGCATGCTCGCCGCACAGCATCGGAAGCTTGCGGAAACGCTCACGAGTGCTCCCGGGCAACGATGACCAATCGGGAACCGAGATCGACCAACCGCTTTGAATCTTCGCGGTGGTAGGATCGATAAAACGTCCTCGCCAGTAGCTGGTCGGATCCAGCGGCGACTCGGGCAGCTTGTGAGGCTGGATCGCCGCGTCCTGGGCCAGCGGTTTGGCCCAAGCTTCGCTCATCAATTCGTCGATCATCGTCGCAGCGATCGAGTTGCCCGCCGGTGCGGGATGTACTCCGCCGTACTTTTTCCAAGTCAACGTGTCGGCCGTAATGCGATCGGCCACTTCGTTTGCCAATCCGATCGTCGAAACGTTGTAATGCTCAGCAACCGCCGTATGTGCCGCAATCGTCAACGGCGTTTTGCCGTCTTGAAGCGTCGCCAGCATCGATTCGTTGACGAAAAAGGTAACCACCAAATCGATGTTCGGATTGGCGATTCGGGCGTGACGTACCAACCCTTCCATCCCGCGAACGCAAGCAGCTTTGGAGTGATGAGCGTCCTGGTCATCGTTGACCGCGAACTCGATGAACAACAAATCGATGTCGCCGCGGTCCAACACATCCGACTGCAATCGAAACGCCCCAGTGGTGGAACACGTCGATGAGATTCCTGCGTCAATGAAGTTGAACTTCGTCTCAGGAAAGCGTCGCTGCAGATTCTCACAAACCATCGGCCGATAGCCGTCCATCTCGGTGATCGAACCGCCAATGAACGCCACATTTCCAGTTTTCGCCTGCTCGAACTTGATCCGAGCATTCTGGAAATCGCCGCGAACCGCTACATGATCAGCAGCGAATCCGCTGGTGGCGATCAATGACAATGCAACCAGAACGAAAAAGCGGTACGCAGTAAATCGTCGTTTCATCTTGTCGTAGCTTCGAGATGGTGAGAAACAAAAACAGTGACGTTGAAAGTATTCCGAGCTTGGACCAGGACTACGAGCCCCAGGAAGTTTGCGATCTCCGTGGGGGATTCGTAGCCTCATCCACTACGACTCTTCGCGAGTTTCGTGACGGACGAGGGCGGGATTATGCAACCGATGGTTCTGGTTCGTCTCGCTTGGTCATCAACGACACGACGATCAAGGTCACAAACGCCAATGGAATCGTGACAATCCCCGGTTGAGTAAACGGCGCGATCGCGTCGGCTCCGTTCCAACCGTATACCTTCTCGTACGTGTCAGCGGACAACAAAATCCATCCCAACGAGCTGACCATCCCCACGATCACGCTGGAGATGATTCCCTCTTTGGTCGTTCGCTTCCAAAACAACAACATCACGAGCGCCGGCAAGTTCGCACTCGCCGCAACGCTGAATGCCCAACCCACCAAATAGCTGACGTTCATTTCTTTGAACGCGATCCCCAACAGAATCGCGATCGCTCCGACCACAACGGCGGCCAACTTCGCGACTCGCACTTGTGCGTGTCCCGACAACTCGATCCCCATCACTCCGCCGATCAAATCGTGAGCCACAGCGCCACTGCTGGCCAAAATCAAACCGCTGACGGTCCCCAGTACCGTGGTGAACGCAATCGCCGAAATGATTGCAAACAACCATTGGCTCATGCTGCGAGCCAACAACGGAGCGGCCATGTTGGTATCGGTCAGATCCAACGCGTTGCTGGTCATCGCTCCGAGTCCGAGGTACAGCGTCAGCACATAAAAGAAGCCGATACTGGTGATTCCCACGATCGTACTTTTGCGAGCCGCCGCGCCGTCTTTGACCGTGTAATAGCGAATCGAAATGTGCGGCAGCGACGCGGTGCCGCAAAACAGTGCCAACATCAACGACAAGAAATTAATCCGGTCGGTAGGCTTTCCACCGCGAATTCCTGCGAATTTCGGATGCTCGCCCGGTCGCAGCACGCGTGTTCCCTCGGTCGGTTTTTGATAGAAGACCTTCGTTGATCCGCCATCGTCATGCCGGATCACTTCGCTGCCCCAGAGTACAATTTCGCTTTTGGACATCGTTGTGAAAAACGAGATCGGCCCAAGTGGTTCACCTGACTTGTAGTCCGACGGCAACTTGGAAACATGCCCGACCGCTTGCAACTGACGCTCGCCTTCGCCGGATCCGAACGGCAACCCGTCGACCGTTCGCGAACCGTCGGCCGCCGTGGTCATCTCTTGGGCTTGCTGCAGCATCACCGGATCGGTCACTCCCATCGCTGCGTCCGTTTCCATCGCGTCCACGTGATAGATTTCGTAACCACCTTCGTTATCAGCCAACCGAATAAACTCGGGATGCTCGGCCCATTGCCCAGTTGGCGGAATCACGTCGCGACCATCGATCTGTGCCTGCGTCAGACTCGCGGACGCGATCGGGCCAATCGATTTCAATCCGCCATCGGACTCGACGAAACCACGGGCGAGCAACATTACGACCAAAATGGCACTGAAGAAGACCAGCAGCGAGCCCTTCAAAAATTGCACCCACGTCGTCGATACCATCCCAGCGGTCACGACGATCACGATGACCACCATCCCAACCAAGACAACGCCTACCCAATGGGGAAAACCGAGTAGCGGCTGGATCAACGATCCTGCACCGACCATTTGCGGAATCAGATAAAAAATACTGACCGCCAATGTGCTAATCCCCGCAGCCAATTTGATGCCACGCGAGTTGAACTGGGCGTCCAAAGCGTCGGCGAAGGTGAACCGACCAAGTCGTTTCATTGGCTCGGCGATTACGAACAACGCCACGATCCAGCCCGCCAGATAACCGATCGAATACAGGAACCCATCGTAGCCGTAAGCCGCGATCATCCCGCAAATCCCTAGGAATGATGCGGCGGACAAATAGTCGCCTGCGAACGCGACTCCGTTCACCGCCCAAGGAATTTGACCATGCGCGGCAAAGTACCCTTCACTCGAAGTGGCTTTGCGGCCAAGGAAAAAACTGAGCCCGACCGTTAAGACAACAAACGCCAGAAAAACAAAAACCGCGATCCATGAAGGTTCGTAAATCATCGTGACGCTCCTTCGTTCGTATCGCTGGTGTTTTCGTCACTCGCGGGCGACCCGTTGATTGGTTCGTTGCGACACATCACTCCATACAGTAGTGCCATCACGATCGCGGCGATGATCAAACCAAAACCGTATACGATCGCGAGGTTCAATCCCGCTAACACGACCGTTTCCATTTTCTCGGCGGCGAACGCGTTGATGAAAACGAATCCGGCGTACAGAACCAAATAGATGACAAACAGCAAGATGCCAAGTCGTGAGTTGTATTGACGTGCCGCTGTGGGCACGTCCGGTTTGTGCAGTGGATGGGGCATAGGTGAGTGAGAAAGGGGAAAAAAGAGTGGG
>CAXBHV010000653.1:0-4868 GCA_963974855.1 uncultured Rhodopirellula sp.
AGATAGCGAGCGCTACCACGCCGGTCGGCGCCCATGTACACGTTGATTGACGCAAGGGGTCGCGGTGCCCCTGTTTTACTGGTCGTCAATGCGCCGTCGATGTAGATCGACGTCGTTCCATCATCAGCGCGGACGCCGACAACATGATGCCATTGCCCGTCGTTAACTTTTTCGGTCGTTTGAACAACCGGGCCATATAAAGAGCCGCCAAACGTCCAGAACCGTACATTCCCAGACTCGGTCAATCGAAATACATATTGTCCGTTGTAGTCCCTTCCTCGCTGCTGGACAATGACTTGATCTTTCGACGCAGTTGTTCGCACCCAAGCCGCGACGGTGAAGCCGCCCGTACCGATAATCGCTGGACTCGTTCCCAAGTCAACGTAGTCATCGACACCATCAAACTCAAGACCTCCGGCTAAGACACCGGTCGTCCAAGTCGGACTGCCGAGTAGCGTTCCGTTGTGTTGATTGCCTGAAACGTCCGCGGCTGTTGTTCCAGCAGAATCGTCAAGTGTCCAATGTCCGACCAGAGTCGAACCGGAATCTGGCTGATCGTCGCTGATGATGCTCAATGTTGCGCTATCGTTTCCGCCGATGGCATAGTCCTGGCCGCTCGCCAACGTGACGGTGACGGTTTCTTGTGCTTCGACGAACGGATCGTCGGTCACATCGATCCGCAAAACAAACGAAGACGATCCGGCTGGAATGACCGCCGAGGTACCTATCGAAACATAATCGTCGATCGGAGTCGCGGTGCCAGAAACAACATAATGAACCGTAAGCGGCTGAGACAAATCGCCGGTGCGAGTCAATGTCAACTCGCCATCGTTGCTAGGCTCGGATGCTTCGCTATCGGTAACACTGACGCTAACCACCGGGAGCGCGGTGACACCGGTTATCGTTACGACGACGGTCGCGGAAGCGAAACCACCGTTGCCATCGCTTATTTGATAGACAAATGAATCCGTCGCTGTTTCTCCAGCACTTAACTGATTGAATTGACCATTGGGGTCATACGAAATCGAGCCGTCGGATTGGATCTCGACCAAGCCTAATGTCAAGGAATCATTGACACTTTGCACTCGCAGTTGATCAGACACGTTGCCCGCCGAAAAACGAAAAACTTCGCCAAGGTAATCAACGACGTAGAGATTGCCCGCAACGTCTTCGCCAAACGATACGATCAGGTTGATCTCGCCCACATCAGGAACAAGCACATCCGTCCAATCGGTAAAGTCGGTGAAATTCGTGCCGTCATGGTCGGCTGCAGAATCGCCATTGAATCTCAGCGACCAAATTCTCTCGGTCACAAAATCGGCAAAGAAATAGTTTCCTTGCAAGGCGGCAATTGGACCACGATAGACGTAACCACCGGTGACCGAATAGCCTTCGCTTGGACCAAATCCTTGCAAGTAATCGTAGATTGGATCGATTGCATTTTCGGGATCAGGATCGCTGACTCCGTCCCCTCTCGCGCTCGCCAACCATAGTTTTCCCCTCCACCACTGCCCGCGACTTGCACATTCACCTCCTCACGCGCGTTTTGTCCCACATCGGCGATGTAAAGATCACCGGTCAAACGGTCAAAACTGCTTCGCCAAGGATTGCGGAGCCCATAAGCCCAGATTTCATCGGCTCCTGGATCCCCTACTGCGGCAAACGGATTGTCTGTGGGGATCGCATAATTCGCGGTCGGATCTGATGGAAAATCGTCCTCGTCCACATCGATACGCAAAATCTTGCCACGCAGATTGCCAGTGAAGTTCTGAGCATCTTGGTCAGTATCGTCACCCGGACCTCCGTCACCCGATGCAATGTAGAGGAACCCCTCAGGCCCAAATCCAATCCATCCTCCGTAGTGATATTTGTCGACTTGGGGTATGCCTAAGATCGTTGTCGCGCTGCTGGGATCGGCAGTCAAACCGTCCGCGTTTGCTTGATATTGTCGAATCAACGAATCCTCATTGAGATCGGTTATATAAACATAAAACAGTCGGTTCGTTTCATAATCAGGATGGAAGGCAAGCCCCAGCAAACCGCGCACGCTTCCATCGACATAGGAGCGATCCGTAATCGTTAGGAACGGAGTTGGGTTGACTAGGCCGGTGTCCAAATCAAGAATTTTGATTTGGCCTTCCTGTTCCGCGATGAATAGCAAATTCGGTTGCCGCGGCGCGGATGTCACCAAGACCGGACTTGCCAACCCTGAGGCGACACGCTCGATAAACAACGAAGATGGTGTTCGGTCCGAATCAGTGTCGTTATCAAGCACGTTGATCGTGATGCTCAGATCTTCGGAGGTAATTGCCGTGTCATCCAGCGCAACGGGCACATCGTTGATTCCCGTAACGGTGACATTCACGACTGCCGTATCCGTACCGCCGTTCTCATCCACGACGGTATAGGTGAACGAATCCACAATCGATCCGCCGACTTCTAAATGATCCAAAAACCCAACGGGATCATAGGTGATGGTATCGTCTGGATTCACAGTAACGGCCCCCACAGTCGCAGATACATCCACACTCTCTACGTGCAACGCATCGCCGGGATCTCCGTCGTTAGACAACACTGCAATCGAAATCGGCGTCTCTTCGTTCGTCGAAACATTATCATCCGTGGCTATGGAAACATGATTGCTTCCTAGAATCGTTACCGTCACGATTGCGGTGTCGCTTCCGCCATGTTGGTCGTCGATCGTGTACTCGAACGACTCTGTCGCCGATTCGCCAACCGCAAGGGAAGCAAACACATTGCCAGGATCATAAGTGATCGTCCCGCTAGGATTGAGTTGGACCGACCCTTGCAAGCCAGATGAATTAATTCCGACGACACGAAGAATGTCGGTATTGTCGGGGTCCGCGTCGTTTGACAACACCACGATTTCAACCGCAATACCTTTGTCCGTGGTTGCTGTATCTGCGACTGCTTGTGGGGTGTCGTTGACGCCTTGAACGCTCACTGCGACCACGGCCGAATCGGTGCCGCCTTGTCCGTCGCTTACGGTGTAAGAAAACGTATCCGTAACGATTTCCCCATCACCAAGAGAGTTGAATTGATCGTTCGGATCGTAAGTGAGTGTGTTGTCTGGATTTTGCGTCACCTGGCCGACCGTCCCCGTTGTGTTCAGGCTTTGGATCGTCAACGTCGCCGGCAACTCTGGGGCTATATCGTTGGCCAAAACATCAATCGTTACAGGCGTCTCCTCATCGGTACTCGCGTTGTCGTTGAATGCAGTTGCCGCCAACTGACCATTGGCAAGACGAAATGCTTCTTCAGCGTCCACCGCGCGATCGATGATTTGCACCTCGTCCAACGATCCGTCGAGATACTTGATTCGATTTCGACGATCCGCGCCAAAGTAAACGTTAATAGGCACCAGTGTGCGTGCCGCGCCGACCGTACTACCATCCAGCGCACCATCGATATAGAGACGCATCGTGCCATTGTCCTCACGCACCGCCACCACGTGATGCCATTGCCCATCGTTTATGGTTTGTGTTGACGTCGCCGCAGGTCCCGCAGCAAAATCGCCAAACGTCCAAAAATAAACTTGCCCCGATGCCTTGATCTCAACGGCGTACTCTCCGTTGTACGTTGCTGCACTTCTTTGTTGGACGATGACTTGATCGCGATTCGCGGAAGTCCGCACCCAGGCCGCTACCGTAAAACCATCTTTTCCGACGACCGAGGCATCCATTCCTGCATCTGCAAAATCGTCAATGCCATCGAATTGCAAACCGTTACCAACGACACCCGAATTCCACACTGGGGCGCCCACCAGCGTCGCATCATTTGCATTGCCAGAGCTATCCGCAGCGAGTGCGCCACTCGATTCGTTCAAGTTCCAATATCCGAGCAACGCAGGGTCGGCCGGAATCACTTCGTCGCTGGTAATACTGACCGAAGCCGTTACGTCCGACCCAAAGTCGTACGAAGCATCTGTGACCAAAGCAACCATGACGTTTTCGACATTTTCGATTTCATCATCGTCATGTACGATCACAGGAAGCGACACAGTCGTCGCGCCACTAGGAATAACAATGGAGGATCCGATTGACGTGTAATCATCACCCGGATCAGCTGTCCCACTTACGGTGAAATGAACGGTCAATGCCTGGGACACGTCTCCGGTTCGTGTAAATGTAAATTCACCGTTGCTGTCAGGTTCCGACGCCGTAGCATCGGAAGCCGAAACGCTGATGCGAGGCAGAACGGTTGGCTGCGTGGATGTCGAGACGACGGACATCGCCTGTCCGCGGATATAGCGTGTATAGTTAGTGGAAGTGCCGCCATCATGTCTGAGAGTCCGCCACTGGATCGGATCGGTTTCCTGCATCACCCAGTCGCCGACCATATAAACATGTTGGGTACTCTGGTCCGCAACAACGCTTTCCAGTCGCCAAGGAACCCTGCCATCCGAATCCGTGATCATTCCCCAATCGACGACACCGCCTGAGGGATCGTTAACGTCAATACCATACAGGTGAAGCCGCACTCCAGTGTCAGCCGATGCGTCCCAATACTCACCCGAGTCAGGGAGCGCATCGATCTTTTCAGAACCACTCCCGTCACTACGTCGAACAAAATAGACATACCCATCGCTGTAATCCATGCCTCCTAGATAGCTCGCGCCAATCCAGGCAATTTCGCGAAACGCATCCGATAAATCGCCGTCCAATGTTTTGCTGGCATCAAATTCCCATAAAGAACCGCCGGAACTTTCCGCTAGTGGAGCGTTGGAATCCCCCATCGTGAAGATAAACCGTTCATCATCAATGCTTTGGCCGTAGCGCCACCACGTTGCATCTTGGTAGACCGAGGGTTGTCCAGGATTGTCGTGCTGCGTCATCGTCGGCAAGGCA
>CAXBHV010000654.1:0-4860 GCA_963974855.1 uncultured Rhodopirellula sp.
ATTGTCGAAATCGAGAATCGCCGCTGGATCACTGGCCACCATCTTGATACGAGCCAGATTGGCCCGAGCCGATTGCTCCTCTTCCACTTGCTCGGTGATGAACCATTGCAGCTCCACCAAGGACGCAAACGCTTTCTGTTCCATGGCAAGTTGAAACAGTGTGTCGATACGTTCGGTGTTCTCTTTTTCTTGCTTCAGCGCCCACTCAAAAATTTCGACGATGTTGGCAAATTCTTGGCGAGGCGGATCGACCTGAGTCAAGTTCACTGCGACATCGCGAGCGAGCAAGAAGTCATAAATCTTCATTGCATGGGTATACTCTTCTTGAGCTTGAGCACGAAGCCAGCCGGCACAGCCGGTCAATTGTTGACGATCGCACCATGCACTCATGGCCAGATAGGAATACCAGGAGCCCAATTCGCAAGAGAGTTGTTCGTTCAGGGCGTCAGTAACTTGATGATTTGACATAGGACTTCACTTCAAAAATGAATAGGGATCGGTTCGGACATCGCCGTTTTCAATCCGCATCGTAACGCGCGACTTAATGATTGGACTAGCTGGCATAGGCTGAGAACCGCTGACGTTACTCGTTCAGCGTGAAACCGACCTTGATAGTCACTTGCCAATGCGACACCTTACCGTCGGCGATATCGCCACGGGTTTCGACGACTTCAAACCAACGAAGCCCCTTTACGGTTTTTGCGGCACGCTCAATGGCGCTGTTCACGGCGTCTTCGATCGAGGTGGTAGAAGTCCCGGTTAATTCGATCTTTTTGTAAATATGATTCGACATGGCGATTACTCCGAGTGACGTTGCTGGACCAACACACCGCAGTGTGATGGAACCGAGTATAGCGTATTTCGAACCGCGAAATTAACCAAAATTTGCTCGCATCCGTAGAGAGCGAGTGCCCCGAAGAGAGTGCCCTCAGGAAAGGCAGAAACATGTCAGCCAGAGTCGCATCTAGGCGTCGGTTGCCGAGCTAATATTGGCCGCTTTGGGTGGCGAAGCGTCGCTTGGAGTTCTCGATTCCCAACGAGCAAGATCCGCAAATTTCTTGGCCAGTTTCTCCGACATCGACGACAAGGCACCGCCGCGATGCATCGCACAGTCTCGGCACTGTTCTTTGACTCGGTTTTCTAAGTCGACTTGAAATGAGCGGTTCTTTTTCCCGGCATAACCGCTCATCAACAGCGACTTCAGCAAATTGTCTGCGCGGTCCATCCCCGCATCACTCTCGCCTGCCAACGATCGGCAACAGATTTTAGCGAGTTCGTTCAGATCGGCTTCGATTTCTGGGTTCGTTTCTTCGCTTGTTTTTGTCTCATTCATTTTCTTATCTCGTAGCGAGCTTGGTGGTGTTTTCTTTCAAGTGGGATCATCGGTCCCGATTCACAGTGCGAACATCGACACACTCCTTCCGTCATCCTTTTCGGCGTCACATTTCCTTATCTCTCCCACAGACGCCCCGTCGACCTCTCGCTCCGCTTGCACGTCCACAGAGATCGAGGGAGCGTCGCACTCGCTTAGCCCCGTCGCGCATTAACAATTTTCGCCATTCTAGCAATTGCAAGACGATTCAAATTGCTGCACTTGTCGTTCGGCCTCTTCTTTAGCGATGCCATAACGCTCTTGCACGCGTCCAATCAATTCTTCGCGTTTGCCATCGACACGGTCCAGATCATCGTCGGTGAGATCACCCCAATGCTGTTTGACCTGTCCCTTTGCCTGCTTCCATTTACCTTGAATTTGATCCCAATTCATTTCAATATCTCCCATTTTTTAAGTTGCACTAAAACTAGCCCGACTCAGGCGTATCCATTAGTCGATACAAGTGCATATACTGGGCCAAACAGCGCATCCATCCGCTTGCACCTGAACCAGCTCGAGCGACAGCAATGTCGCCACAACGCAAAAAGGGCAGCATCCCTGGCTGGGCATGCTGCCGATGAGTTTTCTTATACTAAAAGTGTTGCGACTTCCGCTGAACTCTATTCGTCCACGTCGACGGTGATTTCCCCCGTGTCCAGAGACCGCTCGACTTCGACGCCACCATCGGGTGTATCGACATCCAAAAGCGTTTCTTTGTTTTCACATCCGACGATCGCGAATGCAGTAAGCAACGTCCCAGCAACGAACAGGGACCGCATCGATAGAGCAAGAGATTTCATCATTGACCTGGTAAATTGTTTTTCAAAGCAAGCTAGACTAGAGTTGGCCTCAACAGATAGGCCCTTACACGTAACCCATCAGCAGTAACACTAAAACGATGACGACGATCACCGTTATCGCACCGCTTGGGGCGTAACCCCAACTTCGGGAGTGCGGCCACGTTGGCAGCGCCCCCAGAAGCAACAAGATCAAAAGAATCAGCAGAATGGTGTACATCAAGATTCTCCGTTTGGCACAGTAGCCAGAATTCGGAACAGCGTGCTCCGCTGCTCCAGGGTTGTTGAAATTTGAACTACATGCCAGACAACGGATCCGTCAACGATCGAAGCCATTGTCGATCGCGGACTCTATTGCCTATTTATTCTTGTACGCGTCACGCAGATCGCGAACCTTGTCATGGCCTGCTTTGACGACCGAGTATTGTGCTAGCAGCACATCGTTCATCGCACTGCCCGCAGTGTCCTTGAGCACATCCTCGTAGGCGTTCTTGATATGATCTTCGCCGCGTTCGGCTTCGATCAGAATGACATAGGGATCGCCCCCATTTAGCTTGCTGCGGACATTGATCCACGCGCGGTGCACACCGGCACTGGCTGAACCATCGTCTTCCGCCTCTTCGCCATTCCACTCAACATAATTTTGCAACTCCGTTGCCAGTGCCGATCGCTCATTGGCGATCTCGCGGAACAATGTCGCTAGCTTCTTATCACTGAGCTCTTCCGCCGACTCTCGAAATCCATCGTAAGAATCAATATTTGCACGGATCAGCTTTTGAAGTTTCTTGACAGTGGCTTCGTTGAGGCTTTGCTTTGTTTCGAGACTCATAGCAGACTCCGGTTAGAGGTTATTAATTTCGGATAGACGCATCAATTGATAAGGCGCCATGGTTGCGACAACCGCGGATCGCGAGTCGTCAAACCAACAACACTCAGTAAGGCAAACGGTGTGCCGACGCCGATTTTGCCTCTAAATCGAATGGCAATCCACTTATTTTGAACGCAAAGCTGCCAGCTTGATTTCACAGCAGGCAGCGGAGTCGAGCAAAACAAAGCAAATAGCCCGTTAAACCATTCTTCGTCGCCACCTAGCCGGATCGCGTCCGTCGAGATTCTTGCGAGTGGTACACCATTTGCCATTTTCGCGATTACGAACATTCATCTTGGTTCCTCGTTGCTCGTCATAGTAAGGGAGCTCTACACGTGGCACTTCAACCTCACTGCATCTTCCAACGAGGGACCAGTCCCATCGTTGCAGCGGCGGTACACAACGGGCATGACACTCGTCGGAGTGTCGAGCAGCGACTGGCGATCGACGAAGACGAACAGCAACGAGAAGAGGATCCGATCACGGGTGAATGGACGCAAATCGCCAAGACTCAAATAGTCGGTCTGCGGTCACGTTTCGAAGTGGACCTCAATCGGCCGCGTGACAAAGCGGTCTACGAAACGCCGGCCGATGCATGGGGGATGGACGTCTGGGACACGCCACCGGATCCTAAAATGATCGAAGCATCGCTGCGTGAATACGACGAGTTTTACCAAGACGTCGAAAACTTGCTGCGTGAACTGATCGAAGAACACGGCCGCGTCGTTGTCTATGACTTGCATACTTACAACCATCGTCGCGAAGGAGCGGACGCACCACCCGCGGACTCGCGTAAGAACCCCGAAGTCAACATCGGCACCGGGACAATGGATCGCAAATTTTGGGCACCGGTCGTTAACCGTTTTATCAGCGAACTACGTAAGTACGACTTTCATGGCCGCCATTTGGATGTCCGCGAAAACGTTAAATTTAAAGGTGGCTATTTCGGCGAGTGGATTCACACAACCTTTCCCGAACAAGCTTGCGCGATTGCGATCGAGTTCAAGAAATTCTTCATGGATGAATGGGAAGGCGAAGTCAACCCCGACGAGGTGGATTGTATCTACAAGGCGTTAGAGTCGACATTGCCGGGCGTCCAAGCAGCATTGAGCGAACTGTGAAACCAAACAACACGCCGCCGCAACCGAAACGCGATCCAATCGAATCGGAGTTCGATGCGATTACGGATGCCGCATGCGCTCGTTTGTCAAAAAATGAACGGGTACGACGGTCGCTGCCGGGGGATGGGCGTCTGAAATTCGATCGCCAGCTTCCATTTTTGTGTGTGTATCGCTCGCCGGTCGATCGCGAAGATGCGGGAACGCGTGAATTGGTAACCACCGAGGCGGCATATCTGTTTGCGTCAGCCGATCCGCAATACCACGCAGGGCTAATGACGTTAACGACGGCCGTTCGCGGCATCATGCAGGAACATTTTGGCACGTTCCTGTTCGTTGAAATATGGAGTTCCGACGCACTGAACGCCGCACAACCTTCGCGTCCGGGCTTCGAAATTGTCTCGTCCGACTTGGACGCTTTGCCGTCGACCATCGAAGTGCTGCGGAATTCGCTCAAAGAAATTTCAGTGCATGGACGCCGAGGCACCGTCGCGGAGCGAAGCGACAATATTGTCGGACCGCCCAACATCGAATCGCTCGCCCCGCAATGCTCTAACGACGCCGATGCGGGTTGCTGCACGATCGGCATCGCGGTGAAACCGGTGTATCGCGATTCTCGCAACGGCTCGCTCTATCCCGTCGTCTTGCAATCGTTTCGCCGTCAATTGGCGACAGCCCTTCGCAAGACGGTTGCGGAATTCACGG
>CAXBHV010000655.1:0-4841 GCA_963974855.1 uncultured Rhodopirellula sp.
GCTCACAAACCATGCAACACCCCGTGAGCCGTGACGCGTAAGCGGCCGGGTGACTCGTCAACCAGAATGCGATTGAAAGGGATGGTGTCGCTTGGTGATATCAATCATCGCCTCGTGCAGTTTGCTGTTGCTTGCGACAATGCTCGTCGTTGCTAGTGGCAAACCGTCTCCTTTGGCATCGCTTACCTGGCCACCCGCCTCCGTCACAAACAATCGCCCCGCGGCAAAATCCCAAGGGGAAAGTTGGTATTCGAAGAAGCCTCCGAATTGGCCGCAGCCAACTTGGCAAAGATCGAGCGACGCGGTGCCGAACCGCCGGATGCCGTGAATGTCATTGCCGAAAAACTCTTCGATCGCCGCGGTCATAGTAGAAGCCGCAACCGATCAAGACTTCGGAAAGCTTCTCGGAATTGCAAACCGACGCAGGCACCCCGTTGATCGCGGCGCCGCCCCCTTTCGTTGCCGTAAACATCTCATCACGAACCGGATTAAAGACTGCACCGACGATTGCTTCACCGCGGTGATAGTAGGCGATCGAAACGGCGAAATGAGGCAAACGGTGTGCGAAGTTATTGGTGCCGTCCAGCGGGTCGATGATCCATAAATGTTCGGCGTCGGTGGCTCCGCCAGCCAACGCTTCTTCGCCCAAAAGTTCATGCTCGGGATAACGTGTTCGCAAAAAGTTCGCGATCGCTTGTTCGCTCTCGAGGTCCGCATCACTAACCAAATCGTAGGTCTTGCCGCCAGATTCCGACTTATTGCGGATCGTCACGCCATCGCGAAAATAGTGAAGCAAGATGTCGCCGCCGGCACGCGCTGCACTGGTGGCAGTCAGTAAAAGTTCATCTCGATCGAGCATCAGAAAGTCTCGGTTGCGAATATTAGGAAAGGTCGTGCAACTACATTACCAAGGATCCCCCTGAACACCGAAGCCCCCCATGATTCGAGAAGAACTGCAAGGGAGGTGATTTTTGATTTTTGTTCGGCCTGATAACCTAGACGCACGACAAGGGAATCTTGACGCTGTGAAACGTGCGAAAGTTAACTGTCGGATTTCGCCGTAGCTGCCGTCGCCAGACTGCGGAAATCCACGCACTGGCGAGCGCAGCTACGATAGTATCAAGACGCTCGCTCGTTAGCGTAAGGCCAGCAGCACATTGGTGATCTTTGCGGTGGACGAAGTCTATCGGATGTTCGTCGAGCGTGGGCTGAAGCCTGAATTCGAACCCCGTGATGCTCAGTGGGGCGAACGTTACTTCCATATTCGCGATCCCGACGGCCACCCAAGGAACAGGGAGCTTTAGCAAGCTCCACTACATTAGATCACAAGCTTCGACATCATCGGCTTTCCGCTCAGCCATCCTGCGTTAGATTGAACGCAGAGTGTGCATTGGGATGATCCGCAGAGCCAACAAACGCTCGATGGCCATCGCACCGCGGCCTTCGCTTACCGCTTGTTGAAGGTCGCGTTTGTAAATCATTCCCACGACCGAACCTCCGCTGGAAACCAAAAACTCTTCTAACGAGTTATTGCCCAACCAACCCAATGCGTTGCGTGCGTTCCATTGACTGCTGATGATGGGCAGCGAACGGACATCGGGAACTTTTGGGCTCGCACGGTTCAGCAATTTTGCCTTGACGGCTTCACTTGAACCATCATTCCAAGGCGTGGAAGCTTGGTCAAAGCGAGTCTCGTTGGTCGCCATCATTGCTTCGCCCCGAGCGGCAAGGAAAATGAACCCGGCAATGAAAACGAGCATTAAGTTGCCGCTGATCAATCCCAACAAACCGAAGCCGACTGCCGTGATTTGACCCACGTTCGCAGCGATACGTGTCGCCGCAGCGTAGGGCATTACCATCGCCAGAAGTGCTCGCAGCACCCGACCACCATCCATCGGGAAGGCGGGCAGCATGTTGAATACCACCAAGGCCACGTTGACGATTGCGAGGCGACTTAGAAAGGAAGAGACCACGCCTGCGGTGGGATCGAAAACGAGAAAGCCAAGAAAGATTGCCGCTGCGATGACGACGTTTACTGCCGGACCGGCAACGGCGATCGCCAACTCGTGGGCCGGGCGGCGAGGCATCCGCGCGAGGCTAGCCACGCCCCCAATCGGTAGCAGCGTGATGTCGCGAGTCGGAATGCCCAACCGGCGTGCCATCAAGGCATGACCGTATTCATGGAACAACACACATGCGAATATCGAAAGCACGAACATCACCGAGACGATCGCCCCTGCGATGCCGATGCCTGCAGCTAGACTTGAAAAATAGATCCACAAAGGAACGAGCAAAAACGTCCAGTGAATGCGAACGTCAATACCTACGAATCGCCCCAAATGCCATGAACCACCCATGAATCAATCTCCTTGACAAAGTTGGACTCAAGGGCTCTCTATCATTGCATACGCTGTGCCAACGCAATCAGACTGCCAGATTTGCGTGAATCGTAACAAACCTTGTTTTTGCGGCATTCACACGTCAAAAAGAAAGGGGCGTGAACCCCCAATGGGGCAATTTGCCTCCATTCCTCCCGGAAGAATAGAATGCAGACTTCGAGAGCCAAAACGCTTCGAGTCGGCGTATGCCATTGCTGTGGCAGGTGAGTGTTGAGCCGTGGTTAGGCTAGCTCGCAAAACGGAAGTTGTTCCGTCCGGTTTTCTGGTCCCCAGGCTCTGCCTGGGAACCCACTGCCTTGCAGGCTCCGCCTGCTAGAGGTTGGTGGAGGCGGAGCCTCGGGTGCAGTGCGTACGAGGGTTTCCAAAGCGAATGAAACGTGTTTTTTTTGGCACTCGCGATTTAGTCGCGGGCCGCTCCGTCACCCCGGAGTTCTTGCAGGGCACGGTAGGCGGCGATCGGGGCAGACAAGCGAGGTTCGACGCCTTCGAGTGTCTCCATCACTTTTGCGACAACGTTGCGATGCTTGCCATGTTTGCGGATTTCTTTCAACGCATGATGGGCGACTTTGTAAAAAGATCCCGAGCGGCTCGAGCGGGTCAGTCCGCTTAGCACCGCCTGCAATCCGACTTCGCCCATCTCGGCCACTCCTTCGGCGGCGACCCAGGCAACGTCGTGGTCATCGTCATCCATCGCATGAACCAGTGGCAATGCGGCGATGGAGTCTCCGATTTGCGACAACGCCTTGGCGGCTTCCCAGCGGACTTGGTGGCGATAATCGACTAACTCTGCAATCAGAGCCTCGGTCACGTCACGGCTTTCCGCTGCGACCAACGCGTTGCGGGATTTCTCGCGGGTGACGCCATCATCGGATGCAAGCTGCTGGATGGCCGCGTTGATTTCACTCGTATCCATGGGGTGCTATTCCTGGCGTTGGAGGTTCGATGAGTGTCAGCCCGGGAGCCGACAAACAAAGCAAAACCGCTGACTGACAGCAGCAAACTTTGCCGTGCCTCGTCATCCGCTAGTATACCAAAGGATCAGGCCGAGAAACAAATCAAACCCTGTCGTGTTTGTTTTCTGCTTGCGGCTAACCAATCGGAGTGATGTAATAACGGCGAGAAATCCCTTCAATATCGTGATGGTAGTAAAAACAGTGAGGTTCGGACATCTCGATCGCGTCGATCAATGGCGGCAACTCTTCTTGGGTGACAATCGTGCGGACCATCGAAAACGAATCACCGCTGTGTCCACCAACGCCTTGCTGCACCGTGTAGGTGCGATGCTCTGACGCGGACTTGATCGCGGTCCCCACCGAGTCGGTGTTGCGAGTGATCACGACCAGCATCCCTGCACAAAAAATCAGACCATACTCAACAACTCCTCGGAACATACGATTTCATCCTGACGCAGGCGGTTTTAGGGACGCCCCATGCGAGGACGCAGTACGGAAGGAATTATGCATTTCCAAGACATTTGAACTATGGGCCGCAGTTACATTTTTGGAGTTGCTGTGGGTCGATGACACTAACAGTGGGAACCGTCAAATCAGGGGGGATCGACTCGCCGATATCGTCGTTAGTTCACGAAAATTCACGATTCCATAGGCGAGGCACAAGGTTTGCCAATATTCGATTGCGGTTGGTGAAGCCTCGTCCTAACGCAGAGGAAATGGCTCGATTCCATGTTTAAATTGCGACTCATTAGGCAGGTATGACACTCACAAGACGTCGAAATTACGCTTCTTCGACTGAATTTCAATCAATCCAACCCCCGAGACCGATCCGATGAGGTTGAGAAATAAGCTGGGTATGATCTTACCCGTGACCGGCTTTTTGTTGCTTTGCCTTGGGTTTTCCGGGGCCTGGTATGTTTTGCAGTTGCAGCACCAGAACTCGCGATTGCTTGACGTCAATGTGGCCAGTATCCGAGCGGCCGAAGAGATCGAATTGGTCGTACGTGAAATGCGACACGAGCTTGGGTTGTATTTGCTGACGAAGGATCGCGAACACCTGATGACGGCGGTCGAAAAGCAACCCGAAGCACAGGAATGGTTGACTGCGGCGATTGCGTTATCGACATCGGATGAAGAGAAAGTGTGTCTCTCGGAAGTTTCGCACGGATTAAAAGAGTATTTCGTTGAACTTCATCAGCTTGTTGACGATCCAGCGACCGATATTTCTAGCGAGTCAGTGGGGAAACTTTTGGGAGAAACGCTGTCGGACAAAGTTCTCGCGGCGGCTCACCAGTACCTCGATCTAAACGAAAAAGAGCTTGAGCAAAGCAACCAAGAAAACAAAGCGATGGCTCAGAAGATCGCGTTAGTGATGGCCCTGCTCGGTGCATGTGCTGGCGTTGTCGGGCTGGAGGCTGGGTATGGCGTGGCCCGGGCTATCAGTCGGTCGATGTTTCTACTGACCGTTCCGATTCGTGATGTCGCCGGG
>CAXBHV010000656.1:0-4839 GCA_963974855.1 uncultured Rhodopirellula sp.
CACTCGAATCGTCATTGCAATTGATCGCAGAAGGACTGCGAACGAATTTGTCGTCTGCAATCTCGACCGCTTCCGTCGAGGGTGGCGTGGAAGGAATTTTGCCCAGTGAGAAACCGGCGACGGATGCGGACTCGGTCGACACCGAAGATCCCGAAGCAAGCCGAGTCCGTTCGGCAATCGTGATCATCAGCGAAGGACGTCACAACCTAGGTCCATCCCCCGTCGACGCAGCACGCCGAATCGCGTCCGCGGCGACTCAGGTGATGACGCTTGGCATGGGATCCGAGGAGGAACCGATTGATGCTGGTATCTCTCAAGTGATTCGTCCTGATTCCGTCGCTGCCGATGGACGGTTATCGGGGAAACTTGTGGTCAAACAGTTTGGCATGACCGGAAAACCGTTGGGATTGCGGATCGAACACCTGAACAAGACCGTTTGGCAACACACACTTGTACCCGGCGTCGAAGGGGATATCGAAGTCCCGTTCGACTTCGAGGTTGAACCTCTAGTTGAGTTGACGCAAGAGGCTTCGGCTCGGGGCGTCAGTCGTGATGCAGTAGCGTTGGATCTGCGCGCGATTGTTGACTCCGTCGCCGGCGCGGACGGATTTGTTGCTGGGGCGGGTGCGAATGGCAACATCATGGCGGAAAATGATTCGATGCCATTTCGAACGCGAGGCGACCAACCCGGCCAATTCCCGTCGTCCGCCGAAGCCATCTCGCAGTATGACGCCATCATTCTCGGTGAGGTCGCTGCGGAACAGATCAAACCCGTCGATGCAGCATTGATACGCCAATTTGTTAGTCGTGGCGGCGGATTGATTGTTATCGATGGACAGTATCAACGGGTTCGCAAAATTGTCGAATCTTATTTGTCAGACGTTGTCCCGATTACATATGTCGGTGCTGATTCGTTGGTCGACGGCGGCAAGATTGTGCCGACGATGGTGGGTCGCGATCAACCGATGATGTTGCTGCGGCAAACCGAGGAGTCCAGCAGCGATAAACTTGCGGAGCTGTGGGCGCGGCTGCCAGAATCCGCGTATGTGAACCAAGTCCAAGCTCAAGCGGGAGCGGAAGTTTGGGCGACGACATCACAACCGGGCGGCAAACAACTTCCTTGGTTGGTAACGCGGCTCTTTGGTTCCGGCCGCGTCTTCTATTTCTCGTCGGACCAATCGTGGCGTTGGCGATATAAACTTGCTGACGAATTGCACGCTCGATTCTGGAACCAAGTGCTCAGCGCCGTCATGCAGCCGCCCTATGCGGCAAGCGACTCCTTTGTCTCTCTGGGCACCGATCGCGTAGAATACGAAGTGGGTGATACGTCACTGATTCGTGTTCGCCTGCAAGGTCCCACCGGCAAACCGCTGGGTGATGCAACCGTCGACGCGCTGTTGGTAACAGCGGATCGAGTCGTGTCGACCGTCGCATTGTCAATCGACGATCCGGCCAGGGGAACGTATCAGGGTCAAACACCGCCGCTCGAACCCGGTGAATACGAAGTGCGGATTCGTGCGAGCGGTTTTGATTCAACGGCGTTACAAGCGACCACGCCGATTTGGGTAGGATCACCCGATCATGCGGAATTGCGTCGTGTTGGACTCGACAAAAACGCATTGTCGCAAATCGCTCAGGCCGGCAAGGGCAGCTATTTTCATGAATCATCTGCTGACAAGTTGCTCGAGCAGCTGAAACCGTTGTCGAGTGGTTCGATCATTGAATCGGACGTATTGATATGGCAGTCATTTTATTGGTTTTGGGTGGTCATCGCGTTGTTGACCGCTGAATGGTTGTTGCGCAAACGAGCAGGGTTGGTGTAAACGATGTCCGCAGCAGGCTCTTCCCTTGTTAGCCAATTAAAACTAGATCCCGCTACCGCGACGGCACTTCAGTCGTTTGCCCGCCGGCGGCGTTGGTTGATCTGGCTTCGCTGTATCGCAATCGCCGTGTTAGCGTTTTTTGGGACGGTGTTTGTCGTCGCGCTCGCTGACCACCTGTGGTTACTTCCCGAATCGCTACGGATGATCCTCAGTCTTGCTGCTTATGGAATCACTGCGGCAGTATTGTGGGGATTCGGACTTCGTCATCTGCGTCGCGAAGATCCTCAAGAGCTTGCTCGTCAGCTCGAAACGACCGCGCCACGTGTCCGCGACGACTTACTCTCCGCAGTCGAACTTGGCGACCCCCGGTTCGCCAACGGATCAATCGAGCTGCAAAACCGATTGCAGCAATCGGTCGGACGACGACTTCAGAAGATCGACGTCACGGGTTTGCTGCCGATCGCGATGATTCGCAAATGGTTGGTCGCGGGTTCGGTGGTGTTGATGGTTTGCGTTCTTTTGACGCTGATTCCTTCGTTGCAGTTTGGTCGTCGCATGGCGCGAGCGATGTTGCCGATGGCCTCGATTGAGCGTGCGTCCGAAATCAAAATCCGAATCGCTGAACCGACACCTCCAACCCGCTATGTGGCCGAAGGCGATGCCGTTGCGGTGGTCGTCGAAGTCAGCACGCCTCGTTCGCAGCCCAACGCATCTACGGCAATGAGCCTCGATAACGGCTACTCCGAGGAAGTGATCATTCAATGGAGGGTCGACGACGAGACATTCGAGTCGACGATGTTGTCTCGCGCGCCGCTGCTGACGTCGCACGCCGACGGTTCACCGCCACCCTCCGACGACGAATCTGTAGCAGTCGTTCCGCCGAACGTGTTCGCGGCAAACCTTGCCATCAAAAAGACACCGGTTCAGTACCGCGTCTTGACCGGCGACGCCGTCACGCTTTGGCACACGCTAACGCCGCTGCCTCGCCCTCGCGTTGTTTCCTTTGAAAAACGATACGAGTTCCCCAAGTATGCAAAACTTGAAGACGTAATTGAAACGGCGGACCACGGGGATTTAACCGCAATTGCCGGATCCATCGGCCATTTGAAGATCCAATTCGACCAACCTGTTCGCGATGCGATGCTGCGTTACGGGGCCCGAGGCGTGACGATTCCTCTTCATCAGGTAGGCACCGACTTGATGGCGTTCACCGTTTCGTTGCTGATCAAAACGCCGGGGAATTATCAAATTGATGCGATCGGGCTCGACTCGGAACTTGGCAACCCCTTCGGACCTCAGTACACGATCGTGCCGATCCTCGATACGCCACCCGTCGTCCGCTGGGGCGATGCAGTGAAATCGAACATGCTGGCGTCGCCACTGGATGTCTTGGCATTTTCGGCATCGGTCGAGGATGACATCCCTATCGATGATGTCTTTATTGAGTTCGAGATTAATGGATCGGCGACGCTTCGGAACCCGATCCCAGTCGACTCTGCGGACACAAAGATGTCCCCCACGTGGGATTGGGATTTGATGCAGCGGAATGAGTCGCCGAGCCAGAGCGAGGCTTTGGTCAGTGGCGATATCGTCCACGTACGCGTGGTTGCGCTGGACCGCAAACGGCAACGAGGCGAGTCGCGTTTGATTGAAATTCTGATCGTCGATGATGGATTCACCCAATCACGGCAAGATCATCTGAATCGATTAGGCGAAGTGGTTAGCGAAACCCTCGACTGGACGAGTGACGCGTACAGCTTGATTGACGAGATGCGGCAACTGACTTCCCAGCCCGACGCAACTGCACTTCCGGACGCGAAGATTCAATCAGTCCAAAAATCGGCCTCGCTAATGGCGGACGCAAATGTTGCGTTGATGAACCGTTTAAAAGCAGTTCTTCCACTCAGCAACGATCCCGTCGAAGCGTCGGGGCTTGAGCAGATCGGTTTGGCGGTGATCGATTTACAATCCAAAATCGAGGCCGCGGTGGCGATCATCGACGATGACACAGCGAATGCGAATGATGAGGAAAAACGGATCCGCCGGGATCTCATCAAGCGACTCGACGGACAACTTGCCAATACTCGCAACGAGGTGTCCCGCGTTGAAGAGTTCGCTCGTTCGTTTGTCGCCCATCACATGGATGTGGGTGCACTGACCGATGCCGCAGCATTATTGCAAAGTGTTCAGCCGATTGCAGATCCCGAAGCTCAGGTGCCAATCGAATTGTACAAGCGATACGTCAACGTCGCCAATGCACGCATGAAGACGATTGACACCTTAATCGCGACTTATTCGGAACGGATCCCCGAGTCGCATCGTAACTATCTTCGCAAATGGAGTGATTTTTCGAGCTCGTGGCAAATCCGACTTGGCAATACGATCAGCGACCCACCAGGGCACGAAAACCTGCGGTCGTTGCTGCAACAATACACCGCTGAACTGCATCGCCAAGTGGTCAGCAATATAATTGACCAACAACTCGAAGGTCGGCTGAAAAACCTGCTTGTCGAGCTCAATGGCCAACGCCGCAAACCTCACGACATTCTTCGCCAAGCGAACAACGATGGACGGGAAGCCAAAAGCCTATCAAACAAGCTCGAGTCGATTGATGATGCAAATCAAGCTGCCACGACGACGCGTCGATTAAACGAAAAGCAGTCCGCATACGATCAAGCGATCGCCGATCTCGTGTCGCGGCTAGAGCAAGAGGAACCGTTGAATCGAGCGAGACCAATCGTTGATTTAGGCTACGCGTCGGACACGTCTCTGTTTGTGCGTGCGATTAAGAACGTCAGCGCCGATGGCTACCAAGACTATCGCGATGAATCGATTTCAGATGTTTATGAAAAGTTGGCTCGAGCCTTCTCGGTGATTCATGCAATGCATGAAGTCAAGACACTACAAACCGAACTTAAATCGCTGCGATTGGCCGAGAACCGTCTCGATCATTACGCCGAAGCACGTTTAGAGCACCCGATGTGGGTGGAACGGTTCATGTACGGGATGGAAAAAG
>CAXBHV010000657.1:0-4836 GCA_963974855.1 uncultured Rhodopirellula sp.
CTTGGCCGATGGAGGGCCGCCTGCTTTCTCGTTACGCTCGCGCGAATTTGTAAGAGATAAAATACGGTGCGGATCTAGCGGCGTGCAAAGATCTGTTCTGTGAGCTGATATTGTCATTCAAACTGGAACACACCCACCCAGGTAACTTGTGCGGCTATAGTCTCTATCGGTTGAAGTCGTGTGACGTGTTCTCTACGATGGTCTGACGCCAGTACCGGCCAGGGGAAAGCACTCCTGAAACGCCAAACCTTTGCCGCCTGTCGGTCTCCGATGAGGAGATCGCCGATTTCGAGTGGCGATCTGCGTCGCTCAAACCGAACATAAAAGCTGGCAAGTTCGACCGCTGAACGTGATCGACAGAACCTCCCCTTCCTCCTCCAATATCCCACCAAGAGTTTTTCAACGATGCCCCAACTTACTCGACGACGTTTTCTTAGCGACACGGCCATCGCTTCCGCAGTCTTGGCCGCGACCTCCAATGCCGTTTCAACAGTAACAAACGCAAGTGCAGCCGACTCGGCTACGCCGGCAAATGACAAGCTGAATTTGATGCTTTGCGGTATCGGCGGTCGAGGCAGGTTCCTGTCTAAGTTGATTGCTAACAATCGTGAGTGTCACATTAAATACTTCTGTGATGTGGATGAGGCAATCGGGCACGAGCGGCTGGATGAATTTGAAAAGTTGTTCCACTATCGTCCCCAGTTGATCCGCGACATGCGTCATGGGCTTGATGATAAGGAAATCGACGCGGCGGTGATCTCTACGCCCAATCATTGGCATGCTTTGGCTGGGATTTGGACGATGCAAGCAGGCAAGGATGTGTATGTCGAGAAACCGGTATCACACAATATCTCTGAGGGCCAGCGGCTGATTGAGGCGGTCCAGAAGTATCAACAGATTTGTCAAACCGGCACTCACAGTCGCTCGCTGCCAGGAACCATCGAGGCGGTTGATTATGTGCAAAGCGGCAAGATCGGCGAAGTCAAGCTGGCGCGAGCACTTTGCTACAAACGTCGGGGGTCGATCGGTAGCAAGGGAGTTTACGAACCTCCGAAGTCGGTTGATTACGACCTGTGGGTTGGCCCGGCCGAAATGCAGCCCCTCACTCGCCCCCGAATCCATTACGATTGGCACTTTCAATATCACTTCGGCAACGGTGACATCAACAACCAGGGCGTCCACGAAATGGATATCGCCCGTTGGGCGTTGGGGATCGACTCGCTTTGCGACAGCGCGATCTCGTATGGCGGCCGACTTGGCTATGAGGACGCTGGCGACACCGCCAATACTCAGGTTTCGATCTGCAAGTCGGGGGACAAAACGATCGTCCACGAAATGCGCGGCCTGCCAAGTGATCCCCTGATGAAGGCAGCAATCGGGAATATTTTCTACGGGACCGAAGGCGTGGTTGTGTTGACCGGTTGGGGCACCGGATTTGCATTGGACCTTGATGGAAAGGTGGTGAGAAAATTCAACATCGGTTCCAAGGGCGCTCTGCTAGGTAGCGAACACATCCAAAACTTTGTCGATGCCGTCAAGAGTCGTAACCCCGACGACCTCAATGGCAACATTCGTGACGGGCATCTTTCGGCCGGCTTATGTCATATCGCCTCGATCTCGTATCGGCTCGGCAAGCAGACACCGGTCGATCAGGTGCAAAAGGCTGTCCAAGAGTTTGGTGGCACCGACGATAACGTTGAAACGCTGCAGCGCACTGTTGCTCACCTGAAGGGCAACGGCATCGACCTCGCGGCCACTCCGATGACGCTAGGCCCCGTGCTGAAAATCGACACCAAGGCTGAAACATTCATCGACAACGAGGCGGCCAACGCGATGCTGACTCGAAAGTACCGCAAGAACTTTGAAGTCCCCAAATCGGGCGAAGTTTGATTTCAGTTGCAAACGGATGTCGGGTTAGTGACTCGTTGTGTACCGATAGAACGACTCGTTCCAGCATTTCGGAGAGTCAATATCACGAGAATTTCGGAGCGAAGCCTGCTGCTCCGATAGGATGCGGCTCAATAGTGTATCGTATCGGTCTACTGACAAATTCCATTGAAGGAGTGTTGATGGCGATTTACGGAACCGCATTGTTATCGCTTTGTTTGCTCGCCGGTTTGATCGCTGGCAAGCTGATCGGGTTGGCGATTGGCATTGACGCCAACGTGGGCGGAGTCGGCATCGCAATGCTGTTGCTGATCCTGATTTCGGGTCGCTTGCAAAACAGCGGATTCATGGCCAAGCCTACGCAGAATGGTGTTTTGTTCTGGAGTTCGATCTACATTCCCATCGTGGTGGCGATGGCGGCGAGCCAGAACGTGCGTGCGGCTCTCAGTGGTGGGACAGCCGCAATCATCGCCGGTGTTGTGGTGGTGATTGCAAGTTTTGCGATGGTGCCCCTGATTAGTCGCATCGGACAATCGAATGACGATTTAAGTTCAACGTCCGAATCCGCTTCGACAGGCGACGACGCGTGAATGAACTATGGCAAGCTATCGAATCCGTGCTGGCGAAGTACTCGCTGGTGACGGCCTTTGCGGTGGTTGGCATCATCGTGTGGATATCCTACGGAATTTCGGCGAAAGTAACTCGCCATCGGATGCACGGTTCAGCGATTGCCATCCTGATTGGATTGCTGCTGGCCTACATCGGTGGCGTAGCGACCGACGGCGAAAAGGGGATCGCTGACATCGAATGCCTGGCAGGAATCGGTCTGATGGGCGGCGCGATGTTGCGTGACTTTGCCATCGTCGCCACGGCATTCGGCGTGCGACTGGATGAGTTTCTCAAAACCGGTCTCAGTGGGGTCGTTTCACTGCTGGCCGGGGTACTGATCTCGTTTTTGATTGGTGCGGTTATTGCCTATGCCTTCGGATATCGAGACGCCGTCAGCATGACTACGATTGGCGGAGGAGCAGCGACTTACATCGTGGGTCCCGTCACCGGAACTGCACTGGGAGCGTCGAGCGAGGTCATCGCGCTCAGCGTTGCCGCAGGATTAGTAAAGTCGATGCTTGTGATGACTTTGACACCCTTTGTGGCAAAGTGGATTGGACTCGACAATCCGCGATCGGCACTCATTTTTGGTGGGCTGATGGGAACGACCAGCGGTGTTGCCGGTGGTCTTGCAGCTACCGATGAGCGACTGGTCCCCTACGGTGCGATGACTGCCACGTTCTTCACCGGACTGGGATGTCTGCTAGGACCATCGGTGATCTTCATCGTCATTCGAGCCATTGTTGGAACATGAATCTAGATTTGAGGCCATGAAATGAAACAACTACCCATCATCGGACGTGCCATGGCACACGGTGAACGAATCGCAGTTTGCTCAGCCACAGGCACAACCACTTATGGTGATCTTGTCGCTGCTTCGGAATCGGCCGCCGCGACGCTGCTTGCTGGAACCGACGACCTGAACGAAGCTCGGATCGCCTATCTCGTTCCAGCCGGAGAAGGATACATCCAGACGCAATGGGGGATCTGGCGCGCAGGCGGGATCGCCGTTCCGCTCAGCACGTCGGCAACCGAGAAAGAACTTGAGTACACGCTCACCGACTCGCAGACAAGCACGGTGATTGCAACGAGTGAGCTTATGCCGCGGCTCACTTCGCTTTGCAAACAACTCGACATCCGATTGTTGTCGGTCGATGATCTGCCATTGACGCCAACCGCCCGATTGCCTGAAATTCCGACCGAGCGGCGTGCGATGATTCTCTACACCAGTGGAACGACCAGCAAACCCAAGGGTGTGGTCACGACTCACGCCTGCATTCAGGCTCAGGTTGAATCGCTGGTCGACGCGTGGCGTTGGCAACAGGACGACCGTATTCCATTGTTTCTGCCGCTGCACCACATTCATGGCATCATCAACATCATGTCGTGCGCGCTGTGGTCCGGAGCGCAACTCGAAACTTTTCCGCGATTCGATCTTGATACCGTCTTGGGACGAGTCGCCGATCATGCCTACACCGTGTTCATGGCGGTGCCGACGATCTATGTCAAGGTGATCGAAGTGTTGGAAGCAATGCCGAGCTCCGAATGTGATCCGATCGTGCAAGGATTTGCCAATATGCGATTGATGATTTCCGGTTCAGCCGCCTTGCCTGCCAGCGTGCATGAAAAGTGGTCGGAACTGACGGGCCAGAAGTTGTTGGAGCGTTACGG
The DNA here is from genome assembly GCA_963974855.1 of uncultured Rhodopirellula sp. GTDB lineage: Bacteria > Planctomycetota > Planctomycetia > Pirellulales > Pirellulaceae > Novipirellula. The sequence goes on from CAXBHV010000657.1 coordinate 4,168, forward strand.
CATGACCGAAATCGGGATGGCGTTATCGAATCCCTATGACGGAGAACGCCGTCCCGGTGCAGTCGGCCGGCCACTGCCCGGTGTCGAGATACGGTTGCAGGACGAATTTGGTGCATCCATCACCGCCGAAGGTGTTTCAGGTGAGATACAGGTTCGCGGCCCGAACGTCTTCCAGCAGTATTGGAATCGACCCGATGCAACAAATGAGTCGTTCATCGACGGCTGGTTTCGTACTGGCGATATGGCCGTCATTGAAGACGACTACTTTCGCATTATGGGGCGCAGCAGTGTCGATATCATCAAGAGCGGCGGTTATAAGCTGTCCGCTCTCGAGATCGAAGCCTCTCTCTTGGACCACCCGGCGATCACTCAGTGTGCCATCGTCGGTTTACCAGACGATACGTGGGGCGAAGCCGTCGCGGCTGCCGTCGTGCTGAAGCACAGCGAGGCACTGGAACTTGAGTCGCTTCGTGTATGGTGCAAGGATCGAATCTCACCCTACAAGATCCCACGCAAGCTGCTGATCGTGGATGAACTCCCAAGAAACGCAATGGGCAAAGTCACCAAACCGGCGGTAACGCAATTGTTCAATCAGACCGATTAGGAGTGTGGCTGGCCAAGAACCGCTGCGCAGTACGGCGGGCCCAACGCTGGACCGCTAAAACGTTG
>CAXBHV010000658.1:0-4835 GCA_963974855.1 uncultured Rhodopirellula sp.
TTTCGCAGTCTTGAAAGACAGCTGCGAACCAGGCGGCACGATCGTGGTCAGCACGCCCAATCGCTGGCGACCGAAAAATATCATGCGGGCGTTAACATTTCGCTCACCGCACATGATGTGTGCCAATCCCGGGGTGCCACCCGAGGTGCATACGGGACATCATCGTGAATGCAGTTACCGCGAACTGCGATCGATCTTCGCGGCTCACTTCCCCGAATCCTGCTGGCAGATCCAGATCGCCCGTCCCACTCCGAAAAAAATCGGGTCCACTGCTCGCTGGCTCGTGAACTTAGCGATTTATTACAGTTTATGGTTGGCTTGGCGTCCGGCATGTGTTTCGGCATCCCAAGACCATTACGTGGTCGTGCGTCATTGCAATGCTTAAGCAGCCTGTCGCTGCTCGCTGCCGCACAGACTCTGGTAGAAACGATTGCGGGTGATCAATTCTTCATGGCGTCCCGAGTCGGAAATCTGTCCCGCTTCGATGACCACGATTCGGTCTGCCATCGACAAACTGGTAGGACGATGCGTGATCATCACTCCCGTGCGGTCGACCAAGAACTTGGCCAACGCTTGATGGATCAATTGTTCGCTTTCCAGATCGATCTGGCTTGTTGCTTCGTCAAGAATCAAGATATCGGGATTCCGCAAAAAGGCACGGGCTAACGCAAGCCGTTGCATCTGGCCACCCGAGAGCCGAGTCCCATTACTGCCCAGTTTTGTTTGATAACCATCGGGCGTTTTCCGCAGAATGAATTCGTCGGCAAAAGCCATCTTCGCGGCTCGAACGACCGCATGCGTATCCGCGCCGGGGGTGCCATAGCGAATATTGTTTTCAATCGTGTCGTCAAACAAGATCGTGCGCTGAGTCACCAAGGCGATTCTGCGGCGTAGATCACGGGTTTTCATCTTGTGGATCGGCGTGTCATCCAGCAGCACTTGACCGCTTTGCGGATCGTCGAATCGGCACAACAGATTCACAATCGTGCTTTTGCCGCTTCCGTTCGGGCCGACTACCGCAATCGTTTCTCCGTGGCGGATCGTCAAGTCCACTCCACGCAACACGGTCGGTCCAGAGGTGTATTGGTAGACCACGTTTTCAAGTCGAATCTCGCGATGCGGTCGCGCCGTGGTGAGGTAGTTTTCAGGTTCTGCAACTCGGATCGATTGATCGATGATCTCATAAACACGATCCGTCGCTGCGATACCACGCTGCAAACCACTCCACACATCCGACAACTTCTTAGCCGGATCCGAGGCACCGATCAAAAAGCCAAAGAACATCAGGATCTCGCCGACTTCCAATGGCACCGTACTCATCGGGATCCCAAACAAGTTGGTTTGTCGATTGACCACCAAATAGCCACCCGCCAGGATCGCGAGTCCCACCACGGTCATGCCCAGCATTTCGCTGCTACTGCGAGCCAGAGTGTTGTAGAACGCCATCTTCATCGATTTGCGATAGTACGCACGGATGCCGCGATCAAACTTGGCACGCTCGAACCCTTGCGTATTAAAGGCTTTGACCACCCGAATGCCCGCAAACGAATCGTTCAGCATTCCATACAGTTGGCTCATCTCTTCCATCGCCCGGCGGCTGGCCCGACGAATCGCTCGGCTGAGGTGATGCATCACGAGGGCCACCAGCGGCGTGACGATCATCACGAACAACAATAACCGCCAGCAAACGAACATCGCGCCGCCCAAACAGACCGCCATTTTCAGTGGTTCGCGAACCAGACGACCCAATAGTGCGGTGATGCCTGCCGAGACATGGGCGATATCGTTGGTCAGACGCGATGTCAAATCGGCCGATCCGTTCTCGCCAAATGAGTCGAGATCCAATCGCAACGCTTTGCGAAAGAACAACGCACGAAGGTCCACCGATGCCGATTCAGCGACGTATTGGACCAACATTAGATTAATTAATAAAGCGACCAGTTTGATTGCCGTTCCGCCTACCAAGAGGGCAACGATCAGCATCAGCGTGGCGTAGGAACCGCGAGGAGCGTAGGCATCGATCGTCGGTTTTGCCCAGCGCAGATATTTGCTCGACTCCGCGATCGCGGTTTGGGTCGCGGTGGCTGTCTCGATCTGTAGCCGCAGGTTTTTGGCCGTATTTTCGTCGGCAGTCGCTAGATTTGCCGACAATTGGTTGATTTCGGCGTCGAGTTCGATGAGCCGAGCGTCGGTCTGGTTGATTTGCTTTTCGGCGTACCCCGGCAAACTGTCGCCTTTAAAGACGACTTCGACCAACGGGTACAGCGTGCCGATATTGGCGCCCCACAGGACCGCGATCAACATCGATGTCAATACAATCCCGGTGATCGACCATTTACGACGCAGTGCGATGCGAAGCGCGCGACCAAAATTTCTCATCGTTGTTCGTCGTCCCTGACGAGTAGATCCGTCTAATATCTGCGAAAATCAGCAAGTTGAAGCGAGACTTGTAAACCAGAAGCGTCGGCTCGGCTAGACGAATTCATTGCTAGCACAGGTCTCATGCCGACGATCCATGATTCTCGCCCACAGTCACCGTCTTGCAAAAACGACGCAATTTGCCGTTCCTTCTCGTTCCTTGCTTCACACAAGGACGACTCGGAGCGAGTGAACAGGGCATGCCAAATAATTTGGACTTTTTGCCTAAGCTTGCAAAACCGTCCACCGACCACGGGCGTAGACACACTACCGCTTTGTCACGACGAGCGTTTCGCGACTTGCTAATCCATCCTGTATGCGGAGCAAATCAATCCTCGTCGGAACGGATCCCCTATCCCCCTGTATGAGATCTCCTGCAAGATGCCGACTGATGCTGAGATGAAACCGATCGTTCCAATGATGGGCGCCGAAGGAGGATTTGAGGAGGACGAGTCTGTTCCACCGCTACGAATCTCAGGTTTTTTGTGCTTGTTGTTTGGCCTGCTGAGTGCGTTGGGAATCATTGGCTATCCGATGCTTGCCGCCGCAGTGATCGCGATTGCCCTGGGCTTGGTTGCGCTGCGACCTTGGGAAAATCAAAAACCTGTCGGCGTGACTCCCGCTCGGATCGGTTTGGTACTTGCCGTGGCCTTCGGGTCGTGTGGATATCTGGTTCACACGATGAAATCCCGCACCCTCGGCAAGCAAGCCGAATACTTTGCCCGCCAATATCTTGATGTGGCCGCGAAAGGGGAATTTGCCATCGCGATGGAGCTGAAAAAGGAGCCCGTCAATCGTTTGCCCTTGCACATGCCACTGATGGATCACTATCAGTCGAGCGAAGACAACATGAAGGCTCTGGAGGAATTTAAGGCTGACGGAATCAACCAGCAGTTGACCGACGTCGGACCAGGCGTCCAGTGGGAACTCGGAGAACCGGTTCGTGTCTTTCAGTACTATGGGATGCAACAAGCCGAGCTGCTGTTTTTGAATCCGAACAGCAACCAAGAGCCGAAGAAAATCTACATGTTGATGAAATACGACATCGATCCTCAAGGCGTGGGCCAATGGCGAGTCGATCAATGTCGCCCCTACATGAAACGTCTGGTCGCCGAAAGCATCCTGTAGCGAAACTCGCCAAGAGTTTCGGCCAAGAGCAAAAACGTAGCGGAAGTCGTCAAGACTTTCGGGCAAGGGCGTAGCCAAACTCGTCAAAAGTTTCGAATCGTTCGGCAAATACAACGAAAGTCTTGACGACTTCCGCTACGACCCATCCTGAGTATCAGCCCTGGCAAAAAAACACTAGCCTGTCATCCCCGCTAACGAAAATCTCTCGAACGCTGATCCAATTCTGGCGATTCGTTTGCCAAGTCGGAAATGCGACCGACGATCACATGGATCACTCCTTTGCGATTTTCTAATTTGCCGTCGACGAGCCATAGATTGCTCGCTTGAGCAATCCGAAAGAAACGCTTCCAAACCGCGGCGTAAAAAACGAGGTTCACCGATCCTGTTTCATCTTCGATCGTGACAAACGTGATCCCTTTGGCGGTTCCCGGTCGTTGACGCATCAAGACGAGTCCCGCAACGCGAACGTGACGTCCGTCCCGCAGCGTCTTCAGTTCGCTGGCACACACGCACCGCTGCTTGTTCAGTTCGTTCCGCATAAAGGAAACTGGATGTGCCTTTAAACTCATGCCCGTGGTGCTGTAATCCGCGTGCACCTCTTCCTGAGGTGTCATCGGAATCAATTCCTCGGGGATCAATTCATCGTCGTTCTGTTCGTCATCGAACAGCGGCCGCGACTGGGGTTTCTTTTCTTCGGCCAACGATTGCCAGATTGCACCCCGCCGATCACCCGCAATCGACTCAAACGCATCGGCATCCGCCAACGTGGCGACCACCGAGTTCGATATCTTGGTGCGATGCACCAATTCCGCGATACTGCGAAACGGTCCGTTGCGTTCTCGTTCGCCAAGGATCACATCGGCGGCTGCGGCGGGGAAACCACGCACCATCTGCATCCCCAAACGGATGGCAGGTTGCGTTCGGTTGGCATCTTTGTGCAGCGTCGATTCCCAATCACTTTGGTTGATATCGACCGGCAACGCCCGCACGCCATGCTGTTTCGCATCAGCGACCAATTGTGCGGGCGCGTAAAATCCCATGGGTTGGCTGTTCAACAGCGCCGCACAGAATGCAGCCGGATAGTGGCGTTTTAAATAGCACGATGCGTAGACCAATAAAGCGAAACTAGCCGCGTGCGATTCAGGAAACCCGTATTCACCAAACCCACGAATTTGGTTGAACACGTGCTCGGCAAACTCGCCCGTTAATCCATGATCCTTCATTCCCTCGAGCAACTTCACTCGGAAACGGTCGATCACACCGGGACGCCGCCACGCCGCCATCGCGCG
>CAXBHV010000659.1:0-4834 GCA_963974855.1 uncultured Rhodopirellula sp.
AAACTAGTCTTTGATTTCGACGAGCTGGCCTTCTTTGGCCATCTTGCGGATGTCTTCGGTGATTTTCATCGAGCAATACTTGGGTCCGCACATGCTGCAGAAGTGGGCGCTCTTGAACGTGTCCTGGGGCAGCGTTTCGTCGTGGTAACGCTGAGCGGTTTCTGGGTCCAGTGACAATCGGAACTGCTCGTTCCAATCGAACGCGAAACGTGCTCGGCTGAGGGCGTCGTCACGGTCCTGGGCTCCCTTGCGTCCGCGAGCGACGTCGGCAGCGTGAGCTGAGATCTTGTAAGCGATCACCCCTTGCTTGACGTCTTCTTCGTTAGGCAGTCCGAGGTGCTCTTTCGGTGTTACGTAGCACAGCATCGCAGCCCCGTGCCAACCTGCCATCGCGGCGCCAATGGCACTGGTGATGTGGTCATAGCCAGGTGCGATATCGGTCACCAACGGGCCAAGCACGTAGAACGGCGCACCATTGCAAAGCTCGATTTGCTTTTCAATGTTCATCTGGATTTGGTCCATCGGAATGTGTCCTGGTCCTTCGACCATGACCTGCGTTCCATTGTCTTGACCGCGTTTGGTCAATTCACCCAGCACTTCGAGTTCTGCGAATTGAGCCGCGTCCGAAGCATCCGCAATCGAACCAGGACGCAGTCCATCGCCCAACGACCAGGTCACGTCGTACTCTCGCATGATGTCGCAGAGATCATCAAAGGCAGTGTACAGCGGGTTTTGTTTGTTGTGGGCCATCATCCACTTCGAGATCAGCGATCCGCCGCGGCTGACAATTCCCGTCACACGGTTGATGCTCAAATGCAGGTGCTCGAGCTTCACGCCACAGTGGACGGTCATGTAATCGACGCCCTGCTTGGCTTGATGCTCGACCATGTCCAAGAAATGCTGAGCGGTCATGTCTTCGATGTTGCCACCGAGTTCTTCGAGCATTTGGTAGATCGGCACAGTTCCGATCGGCACCGGACTCGCTTCGATGATTTGGCGACGGATGTTGTCGATGTCTTTTCCGGTCGACAGATCCATCACGGTATCGGAACCGAAGTGGACGGCGGTGTGCAGTTTCTGCAGTTCTTCGCCCGCGTTACTGGTCACGGCACTGTTGCCGATATTAGCGTTGATCTTGCACTTTGCCGCGATCCCGATGCACATTGGCTCCAATGAGCTAGCGATATGGACCTTATTTGCAGGGATGACCATTCGTCCAGCCGCAACTTCGTCACGGATCAGTTCGACAGCGAGGTCTTCGCGTTTCGCACAGAACTCCATTTCGGGAGTAGTTTCGCCTGCACGTGCCGCCAAAATTTGTGTTTTGCTCATATTTTTGCTCCATCGGACGGACACGCTCGAAGTCATCTTCGCGGTGCCGTCTCAGTAACGTCGAGATCGGAGCCCTGTTTATACGCTGCCAGAGCGAAATCGAGTAGGCGTCCGGCCATGTACCCACCTCTCGATCCCCCAGGATCCCAATTTCCCGCCAATTTAGAGCATCTCAAAAAATTGATGTGGGATGTAGGGCCGGTTCCCACCGGCCAATTACAAGCTGGCCGTTGGGAACGGCCCTAAGGCATATCTAAAAATGTTCTAGCCGTTTGCAGGCCCCGAAGGTTGCCCCAGAACACTCGGAAATCCGTAGGATCTGAGCGTGAGCCGGTGCGTGCAACACGAGCGATGTTGGTCTTGTCCCTGGTTCAATGGTGATCAAATGATCTTTGTCATCCGTGCCCAACGGTTCAAATTCCAACTTCGCGTGAAGGTTCAAGATTGGCTAAAATGGGCGAATTCAAATTCAGTCGCAAACCCGATTTAGGTCGTGGCTCCCTCGGAAACGCTGTCACAGTGAAAGTTTGAAAAAGAATGAAGAAGGCCGAGGCAGACGAAAAGGGGAGCAAAGCGGCGACCAACGCACTCCCTGCGCCACTCTTGGCTCACGCGTTAGAAAAAACGCAGATCGCAAAGTATCACACCAAGGGCGGGCATGGATTTTCGGCTGAAGATGCGAATAACTTTGCCGACATGATTCGAGGCAAAAATGCAGAAGTCGTTGGAGTTTCCAACGAGTTCAATGGGGCTGATAGAGTTGTCAACGGATTGCAGGTTCAGTCAAAGTATTTTCAGAGTGCGTCAAAGACTGTCGCAGCCGCTTTTGACACTTCCACCGGAATGTATCGGTATTCTGGTCAGGTGCTTGAAGTCCCCAACGACCAATATGAGGGATGTGTGGAATTAATGCGTGGTCGGATCTCGCAAGGCAAAGTGCCAGGATACAGTAATCCTGCTGACGCCGAAAAAATGATTCAGCAGGGCACCATCACGTACAAACAAGCGAGAAACATTGCTCGGGCTGGGAATGTCGATTCACTGGTTTTTGATGCCAAGTCTCAAGCTGTCACATCAAGCTACGTTTTTGCCGTGTCCTTCGCGGTGACTTTTGCGCAGGGTAAGTGGCGTGGCGACGACATCAAGGAGGCAACCAGATCAGCCTTGGCAACCGCAGTTGCAGCTGGCAGCACCACGTTAATCACCGGAATCATTGGGGCTCAGATTCTCCGGACCAAGGCTGCTGCAATCGGAGTTGTATCGGTGCGAAATGGTGTTAGAGTCGTTTCGGGGACTGCTGTTGGGCGTGAGGCTATCCATCGCATCGCGGCAGGATCACTGGGAAAGGCCGTTTATGGTTCCGCTGCGGTCAATCACGTTTCCAAGCTCTTTCGCAGCAATGCCGTTACAGCGACGATTGCTGCAGTTGCGACGAGCACGCCAGACTTTTACCGCGTGATGTTCGACCGGTCCATTTCGTGGCGACAATTCACCAAAAACTTTTCCGTGAATATTGGGGGAGTCGCAGCGGGGACGATGGGTTGGATCGGAGGAGCTGCAGCGGGCGCGGCGATTGGAAGCGCCGTTCCTATTGTGGGCACCGCGGCTGGAGGAGTTGTTGGAGGTATTGTCGGAGCTCTGGGAGGCGGCGTTGGTGGTTCCACCGCTTCAAAGGCTATCGCAGATCGAGTCGCAAATGATGACGACAAACTATTGGCTAAAGTATTTCAGGATGAGATCCAAGTGCTAGCTTTCGAGTACATGTTCACCGAACTGGAGGTAGAAAAAATTGCCGATGAAGCTTGCAGGGTCGTGAAGCCATCGTGGCTACGACAAATGTTCAAACAGTCGAAAAAGGCCTCCGATCACGACGCAATGAAAGCTTTCGTTCGTGCCGAGTTTGAACCACGATTCGAGGCTATTGCCTGTCAACGTCCCAAGGTTCTGCTGCCTGCTCCGGAAGAGGTCGAAAACGAAGTTTTGAGTCTCGTTGAAGTGATCGAAATAATTGATTCCTAACAAGACGTCGATTCAGGCACTTTTTTTGGGATTGATGCATGCGGACTATCTGAATGAGACCGGCTCGCAATGTCGCCGCCCACTTCAAATCCGAGCGACATGCATGGCTTAGGCGTCAGGAGTCTTGAGTGTAGTGCTGGGGCGATACGACTTCAGAAACCTTTGCTTCTCCGCGGTGTTACCGCCGTCAGCGTACGGCTCGGGGATAATGTAACTGGCTAGGTAGTCACTGCGGGGCTCTTCCATTCCTGATTCCAAACCGGTTTATCCAGACGTTTTTCTGGCACCTTTTCCACACCGGGAAACCTGTCGTTCGCCGAAGCGGCCAGTTGTTTCGTGGATGCACGCGCAAAATGCTTTGCCGGATTCGTTTTGCGGCCGTGTGATCTGTTTCGCAGATTGTCACTTGATCACGCAAAATATTTGCGTACAATGTTTGCGTGCTGCGTAAGCGTTGCTCAGGCAAATAAATGGCGTGAGCGCGTGCTCAACCTAATTCATTGAAAGGCTACCGATGCCATACCTGATGGTAAATCTTGACGACACAAACGATTGCCGCAAAGCAATCAAGCAATTGCGATCGGTGATTAATGCCCCCGATTGCCAGGGCGATGCGAATGACAACGTGGGACGGCGCCGAGGCAAGGGGAACCGACTCGCGGCGGACGCCGACGGTCCAGGCAAGCCGCAGGGCGAAGACGTGGCGGCGCTACCGTTGCCGATGAAGCTGCGGCGAATCAAACAACGCCATATCTGGAAGCATCTCGTTGGCATTGCCAATGCGGCCGAAGACGCCCAGTCGTTGCCGGAGTTAGACTTGCTGCTGGATTTGCCCAAAAACAAGATGCGTTCACTCAAGGCGATCATGGCCAAGCTTGAGAATCGTTTCGACCTGAAGTTTCTGCGAGTCGTTCCGAATGCAGGGGTCGATGCGTCGGGAAATCCTCGCTACGAGATGTTGCCCAATGTCCGCAGGCAGATTCTTAAAATCGAAGCTGCCTGAGCAGTTGACAATGAGCCAACACGACCGCCGTCACCCGTGACTGCAGTTTTGGTAAATCCTCAAATCTCTTCGCTGGGGATGTACTCGTTCCATGTTGACACCGCCAGGGTGCAGCGACGATGGACGAGCCACGTCGTGCATGTTGCCAGCGGTCATCAACAAATTGTACGTGTCGCCGCCGTTGATCTTGTGAAGAGGTTGCGGGGCTGGGGCACCGGCGAACAGTTGTTCGTCTTCAAAGTGCCATACGCTGCCTTGCAAGTAACGTGACTCGACCGGATAGACCGTGACCTCTTTTCCGCCGACTGTGGAGATGGCGGTCAAATGAGCCGTGTTGCCGGTCAAGCGAGTTAGGTGCCACGGTTGAGCTTGGTGGTTTTCGCTGTATAGCATCGTGCTGGTGGCACCGTCGCGAAAATCGTCGGTACGAATTCGCTTGCCCGTCGGCACAAGCGACGTGGGATTGCCTGGATCAAATCC
>CAXBHV010000660.1:0-4830 GCA_963974855.1 uncultured Rhodopirellula sp.
TCAAGCTCGAAGCGGCCGCTTCGTCCAAAAAGACTTCCGCACCCTCGTGTCCTTGCAAAAAGGAAGCAGGAATCGCCGGAGTCGCTTCTTGCTCGACAGTTTGCAGAATAATCGAAGCTTTGCCTTCGCCGAACCCGAGCAAAAAGATCCGTTTGGACTCGAGAATGGTGCCCACGCCCATCGTCAAAGCATGACGCGGGACGTTCTCGGCACCAAAGAAATTGCTTGCGGCATCGATTCGCGTAACCCGATCCAACGTGATCATACGAGTGCGGCTGGTTCGGTCGCTGCCGGGTTCGTTGCAACCGATATGTCCGATCCGACTGAGCCCAAGGATTTGCAGATCAATTCCGCCAGCCTCAACAATCTTCGCCTCGTAAGCGGCGCAAAATTCGGCGACGTGTGACTTGTCGACCGAGCCATCGGGAAAGTGAATATTGGCCGGATCGATATCGACAAGGTCTGTCAAATATTCCCGCAGAAACCTCGAATTGCTTTGGAGCTCATCCGGTTGCATCGGAAAGAATTCGTCTAGGCTAAAGACGACCACGTTGGCAAAGGAAAGGCCTTCGTGATTGTGCAACCGCACCAATTCTTCGTAAACACGTGTCGGCGACGAGCCGGTCGCCAACCCCAGGACGCAGTTTTTCCCATCTACCGCGCGAGATCGTATGAGCGATGCGATCTCACGGGCCGCCGCGATGCTGGCGTCCGATGCCTTGGCAAACACGCGGCAAGGAATCTTTTCGCGACACCTGTTGTCCGCGGTGTAAATGTTTGATGTTTCTGTCATGATTGAAATCCTTCCCAAATAAATCGAGTTTCGAGTTGGTCCGGTTCCCACCGGCCGTCATTGAAGGCTTGATAGAGTCGGCCGCTAGGAACCGGACCTACGACTACGACCGATCACGCGCCACCATTGCGGCGCCGATCATGCCAGCCTGGTTACCAAGCGTTGCAAATTCGATCTTCATGTTTCCGCCAACCTGCACCAATGTTGATTGTTTCACACTCTGTTGAACGCGGGCAAGAAATTCACGCCCGGTTTCTGTCTCCATGCCTCCGAATGTCATCGCGCCGCCAAGCAACACGACGGCGGGGTCGGCGACCTGACCGAGCATCCCGATCGCTCGGCCAACATAATCAGCCGTGTCGTAGATGACTTTCTGGCAATGAGCGTCGCCCGACTCGGCTCGACTGGCAATCACAAGGGGAGTCAGCTCTCTCGCATCCTCACCACTCAGCTCGGCCATCCGTGCGATCACGCCCGCTGAGCCTGCATAAGTTTCCAAGTGCCCGCGACTTCCGCAAGTGCAGGGCAGGGCGTCCGCCGAAAAGTCGATTGCGATGTGCCCCAGTTCGCCTGCGCAACCATGATCTCCGCCGTGCGGATTGCCGACGACCACCATCCCACAACCGACACCGGTCCCCAACGTGACCAGTGCTAACGATTGAACTCCTAACAAACGCGTCGCATGTTCGGCATATGCCGCCGCGTTGGCATCGTTAATTACCATTGAGGGCAAATCCGAAATCCGAGCGAGCTCGTCTCGCAATGGAACGTCAAGCCAGCCATCCAGATTCACGACTTCGCGTAATTTGTAGGCCCGCGTATCAAGCACCCCGGGAACTGCCAAACCGACCGCAGCGACCGGGCGTCCGTTGGCAAACTCCATCGCATGCTGAAAGACGTTTTGCGGCGTTTTTAGCATACAAGTCGCTGTACGCTCGGTCGCGACGATACGGCACGTCGCGTCCACCAAGCCGAGTTTTACGTCGGTACCACCGACATCAATTCCAAGATACAAGGCCGCGGAATCGGAAACAGACATGTCGAATGGGGGGCAAAGGAAGCTGCGGGAAAAATCATGTGGCAGGAGCTGGGCAACACATCATAGTCGCAAATCCGCTCGCAGAGTGATGGGGGGCGTTCGATTCTATTTCACGATTCAAAATTCGCTGGCGCTCGGACCAATGGCACTCCGGCACGATTAAGATGTATGATAAATAACCTAAGCAGGCAGGCAGGAATCATTGGGTGAAATCCCGTTAGCCGTTTGGGCGCTCGCCCCGGTCCAGCGCCGGAACCATAGCGAGCGGGCTGTTGACTTAGTGAGCCGCTCGCGCGTGAGCGGCCGGGGCCCACACATTACCCGGTGCCTTACGGCCACGGCTCACTTACGTGAATTGTATTTCGAATAAATCAACAGCCCGCTAGCGCCAAAATGGCCAATTTACTGAAAGACTCCTCCCTAATTGCCTGTCTAGACTCCCCCAAACTCTTTCCCGCATGAGTGCTCATCAATGTTTGCTCGAATGTTTCTTGCTGTGTCCGTTGCCGTGGTCTCGTTTTCCTTTGCCAGCGGCGAAGAAACGAAAACAGCCGTCCCCGAGACTGGCAAATGGGTTTCGCTTTTCAATGGGAAAAACCTCGAAGGCTGGACCCCCAAAATCCGTTACCACAAACTCGGTGACAATTTCAAAAACACGTTTCGTGTCGAGGACGGCTTGCTAAAGGTTCGCTACGACGGCTACGACAAATTTGACGAGACGTTTGGACATTTGTTCTACAAAGATTCGTTCTCGCACTACCGATTCCGAGTCGAGTATCGCTTTGTAGGCGACCAGTGCAAAGGCGGTCCCGGATGGGCTTTGCGCAACAGCGGCGTGATGCTCCATGGCGAAAAACCAGAAACGATGAGTCTGGATCAAGACTTCCCGGTCTCGATCGAAGCCCAACTACTCGGCGGCGATGGCAAGAACCCTCGCACCAACGCAAATCTCTGCACTCCGGGGACAAACGTCGTCATGGACGGCAAATTGTTTACCCCGCATTGTGTTAGCTCATCGTCGGACACCTATCACGGCGAAGACTGGGTCACCGTCGAACTCGAAGTGCATGGCAACAAGATCATCAAGCACATCATCGATGGCAAAACGGTGCTGCAGTACAACCAGCCCCAATTGGATCCCAAGGACGCTCATGCAAAAGAGTTGTCCGAGAAACAAGGCGGCATCCAGCTGAGCGGCGGCACGATCTCGTTGCAATCGGAAAGCCATCCCTGCGATTTCCGCAAAGTCGAAATCATGGTGCTTGAGGAATAGAGCTCCCACGCAGTCAGTTATCGAATGCAGGATGACTCTCCGAGGCGTCAATGAGGAAAAATCACCATTCACGCGTCTTGGCGAGTCACGCTACTTTAAAACACTGATTTGCCCTGGAATTGAACGTGAGCGGCTGGCTTCGATGGATGCCAAAAAATCTCGGAACGAATTGAATTCACCGAGATCTGTGAATTGATCGGCTGCCAGCACGACCTTGTCTCCCGTTGCGACGACTGACCAGCCTGCGGATTTTGCGTTGAGATCGAAGGAATCCATCTCGCTCCATAGATGCCAGCCCTTGCTGTTTTTATCAATCACCAGCATTCCCTCAGGTCGCAGTCGAAACTCCTGGCTCTTTCCGGCAGATTGCGTCACCTGAAAGGCGTTCCATAGCGCGAAGAATGTGATGGCAACCGTCCCAATCACGGGGATCATCGCAATCAACGTGATCCCAGGGTGTTCGGAGACAAACGAGAAATCTCCCGCGATCAGAAAACAATGAATCGTCCACCCAAGTGTGGGCAACCAAAACGGCACCAAATGCTTAAACACTTCCGCAACAATTTGCGGAAGCTTCTTGGCCCAAGCAACCGCGTCCCGAGGAATCCCAGTATCCGTGACGACAAAACGTCGCTCTGCGGTTGGATTCGATGCGAACGGCCATTCCTCCTCGCTCCAGGTCGGAATGCCAACAATTCCGGCACTTGTCGATTCATCCGCAGGCGGCATCGCTTTCGTGAGTTGCTCGAGAGACAGCTTCTCATCGTGCATCGTGCTCAAGCGAAACCGCAGGAACTCGGACACTCGAAACGCATCTGCCGGCGAACTGAAAAACCGAAGCGGCAAAACGATCCTGCGAAAGGCATCCAGTGCAAACGGCAGTTGCAAATGTTTGGAAAACAGACGGCATTTTTGGAAATACTCCCAATCGACTGCCAGCCACATGTCGTCCGTCCAGATCATCATGCCATCTTGATGGAGCACGAATCGCCGATCGTCTGGATGCTGCGAAAGACCCAAGATTCGCTTACGACGGTAACGCTCGCTCGCTAAAAGATACGATTTGATCCGGTCCCAGTGGGCCAACAACACTAACCCCGTGATGCCCCAGAGGATTGAGATTGCCACGATCCCTTGATCTAACACTGCATAGATCAAAAAGAGACTCAACATCCCGATCGCAACGGCAATGTCGAAACCCGCCTTTCGTGAACTCGTGGGCTGACTGTCCCACAACGCGACCTTCAAATCATCGAGAGTATAGGTTCCGCGGCAAAACACCGGACTCAACTCAGGTGCAACCTCAGCAGGCACCTGATAGGGATTCACCGGCGTTGTGGGGGCTGGGTTCGTTGACGAGGAACCTGAGTTCATTGAAAACGTCCGGAACGAGAAAGATCAATCTGACTATAAATCACCATTGAAGTTACCGTTAGTCGTTGATTACTCCGCGATCAATACGTTGGATCGCGAGGGGCGTCGACTTGCTTATTGACGCAGCGGAACTCATCAAGAGTTTTGATTGTCCCGGAAAACGAAAGTCTTGACGACTTCCGCTACAACCTAATGCGTCACTTTCAATTTCGACATCCCGAGCGTTCCATGACTCTGCCCCGATCTGAAACGACGGGCCCGCGGCTAGCGATATGTTGATTTAATCGAAATGTAAATCGCATTAGTGAGCCGTGGGCCGTAAGGCACCGGGTAATGCGAGGAACCCGGCCG
>CAXBHV010000661.1:0-4822 GCA_963974855.1 uncultured Rhodopirellula sp.
TGCCTTACGGCCCACGGCTCACCATTGCGATTTCCATTCGGATTAAATCAACAAGCCGTCAAGGCTTTCGCTAATCGCCGAACAAGTCGAAGCTCTCGTGCGAGTTCTGCTAACGTCAGTCCTTAGTCGAGAAAGCCGACCAGACTATTGACCTCGTCATGCTGTTGCAGTTTTCGCAAGGCACGTCGTTCAATCTGACGAACACGTTCGCGGCTGATGTTGAACACTTTGGCAACTTCTGAAAGCGTCTGCGGCGAGTAGTTATCGAAGCCGAATCGCATCCTAACGATCGATCGCTCGCGATCATCCAGCTGATCGAGCAAGGATTCCAATCGATGGCTTAGCGTGTTGGCATCGACTTCGGTTCCAAGCGGCGCTCGATCCTCTTCCTGCAGAATATCGCGTAGGTTCGTGGGAGCCTCGCCTGCCGTTCCGTTGTCCAGACTGTAGCTGGTGCTTAGCGAACGCTCGAGCACGATCAGCCGTTCATCGCTCAGCCCTGAGGTATCGGCAACTTCGCGATGCGTTGGTCGATGGCTCAATTGCTGATACAAATCGCTGATCGTTCGCTGCAATTCATTCATCTCACCAACGACGTGCACCGGGATGCGGATGGTACGACTTTGCTCTGCAACCGCGCGTCCAATCGCCTGACGAATCCACCATGTGGCATAAGTCGAAAGTTTGAAACCTTTACTGGCTTCGAACTTTTCAACCGCACGCATCAATCCCGAGTTGCCTTCTTGAATCAAATCAAGAAACGCCAAACCGCGTCCGCGATACTTCTTTGCGATCGAAACGACGAGACGTAAGTTGGCTTCCACCAACTTTTGCTTGGTTGAGGTGTAAAGTGAGTAGTTTCGCTCGAGTTCTTGAACACGACGATCGAGTCCACAGCTTGAGTGCTGAGTACGCAGCAAGATGGTTTCATATTCGGCATGCTCTTCGAGCGTAAGCTCGGCCCGACGTTGACGAAGCACTCCGACCCGATGATTCATCCACAACACGTTTTCAAAATGCTGTTCAATCGCAGGTAACCGCAAACCAAGTTCCTCGATCAGCGTAACGATCGATTCCCGCCGACGCAGGTAGCGACTACGAGCTTCACTCCGCTCGGCTAACGTGAGTTGACGATTTCGGATCGCCTCGTAATCGGCGTTGTTAAGCGAAAGTAAGGACTCAAGCGTGCAAACATTCGGCTCCAATCGGCTGAGGATTTGTCGTTTCACCTTCTCGTCGGTCACAGCATAACTGAGGCTACGATCCGCCCGTGCGTCACCCGTCACGATCTCGCGAAGCGATGCAACCGCATCCTCGGCAACAAAACGAATACGGAGCAAATTGTGTCGGAATAGGGTGCGAGCATCGTCCAACTGCAACGCCAGATCCAATTCTTGTTCTGCCGTCAACAGCGACGTCTGGCCCATTTGCTTGAGGTACATCCCTAGCGAATCCGATAACTCGTCTTGACTTCGCAACGGACTATCATCGTGCCGCAATGTCGAAGAATCGAAACCGCCGCGGGTCGCAGTGTTTCCGGAATTCGTATTGAGAGAAACCATTTCCTACCCCTTCCTATTTATAATGAGAAAGCGAACGCGGTTGGCCTTCAAAACCGAAGGACTTTATCCGACTTTCTCAGTAAGGTTTGTGTTCACGCACTCACCATTTTAAGGACGTTAGTAAATCCACCTGAGCGATGCACGTATCGATCGACGTTCAGAGAGACGATTCATGCACTACTGTTTTACGCACTGAGACACGTAAAAGTTCCCCTGGGTTCAACTTCGGTTGTCTAACCCCAGCGAATCAAGACACGAACCGCAGACGAAATCCGCCCACGGTTTCCCAGCGAGTCACTGCAAATAAACGTCGCTTTTGGCAGTCAGTTCTAACCGTTTTTTGTCGTGATTTAATAACACGCAAAGATCATGCCGGCTGCCAATAAATCCATCCTCGGCATGCCCAATACAGTCCTTCTTTAACCGTCCCCCCCTCTTTCCAACAACCATTTCTGCACAATGATACAAGACGATTCTCCGCGAGAAATTGAACGCACCCGCGATGATTTGTAGGAAACGTCGGTCTGCGAGAAGACGCTTAGCTGCAAATAATGGTTACGGTTGTTGCAACATTGCGGCCGCTTTGAGTTAATGAGCATGGGGCAGAATGCCCCGCCTGGGGAAATCTAAGACAGGTCAGACGCAGGTGTGTCGACGGCTCGTGCTTCCCAGAGCCTCCCAGGGCTTCCCCATGCGTCCACAGCGAGCCTATTTGATCCGCTGCTTCAACCTTCCACCTCCTGTCCATTAACTTTACAGCACCGCCATGAACTCAACCCTGAAACGCTTTCACGTCTATTTGTACGGGCCTAAGGGTGAGGGTTTGCTATCGAGTTTTGAAGATGCCGCCAGTCGGCTACAGCAACTTCCGCAACTGTATTTCGAACTTGATGGCTCATTTGTCTGGTCACCCGATCGCGCCCAACAAATTGATGGCATGCTGTATGACGCTCAAGGACGGCTTCAGTACGTCGATCTTCAGGGGCAATGCAGCTTCGAAAGTTGGGACGCCGTAATAGGGGCGATTAATGATAGCCGTACCGCAACTGATTGCTTTGTGATGGTAATTCCGACTAGAGAGTTGAAAAACTTACCAACGTTTGAGCATTCAATCTGGGGCTCGCAAAATTAACTGCCGGCGAATGAAAAATAAAAGCGAGGCAATTCACGGTGTTTTAGCCGTTTTTTGATCAAAAGCGTGCCCCTTCGCGTGAACTTTCTGGAATCGAATCGCTCTTTTGGGATGTATTGGCATCCCAATTGCTTCTTCCTAACTTCGTCTTCAGCGGTGTCAGCCGAGGACACGAAGCAAATGTAACTGAAGCCTGAACAAACCTTAGCGATTACTTTCCTGGAGGGATTCACCGATGTTAACCGTTACTCGCCCTGAGACTGTCTCTAAAGCAACAACACCGGCTCAAAATGAGATTCGCCTTTCCGATAGTGAGATTTCTCGCCGCGTCGTTGCGATTCGCTCGGGTTGGACAATCGCCGAACGTGTCCGTCGTCGACGCGAAGCGGATAAGCGATTCCTCGATTTGATCGATGCATTGTCGGCTTGCGAAGCTGCCTAGTCATTCTAATTTTGCGACACACTTTGTCGCAAAATTTCTGCTATCTACTTTTCAGTTTAAATGGTTTTTGGAAGGATTCAAAATGTCGACGATGATCTGCGAAACGCGTGAAGATGCTGCCATGAATTTGAACGAACAAAACACAGAAGTGCGTTTGTCGGACGTTGAGATTTCGCGTCGAGTGCTCGCCATTCGTTCGGGGTGGAGTATTTCGGAGCGTGTCCGTCGCCGTAACGACGCCAACGAGCGTTTTCTGGATTTGATGATGGCATTGTCGACGTGCGATGCTGCCTAAGGTTGGAGTCTCGAGGTTTCAATCAATCGATTCTCCTTTTGCAGGAATCTCTTCGCTGGACGGTTTTCCGACGATCTCACCTCGATAGCGGCATGCTTCGATGAATGATTCAAGGATGACCAAAGCCGCGACAGCATCGATCCGCTTCTTTTTGCCTTGGCGGGTATAGCCTGCGGCTCGCATGCGATTGTTCGCACCCGCCGTAGTAAAACGCTCGTCGAACAAACGCACCGGTTTACCGGTCGTCGTTGCAAGCCAGCGTGCAAATTCGCGGGCTTGAGTACTCTTTTCACTTTCGCCCCCATCAAGATGGATGGGCAACCCAACGACAAAAGCGGCAATCCGTTCCACTTTTGTTAAGTCGCGATAATAATCGCCATCGTTTATCCAATCTGCTGCGGAGTGGACTTCCAAAGGGCTCGCCAAGATCCGATCGGGATCACAGATTGCGATCCCAATTCGTACACTGCCAAAATCGATCGCTGCGAGACGGCCAGTCGTGGGAAAGTCGTCCGAAACGTTTGAAGATTCGTTCATCGGGTCGATAACGTGTAATGAAAAGGTTGAAATGAGACTGGGCAGCTGAGCTGTTTTTTACCGCAGGAGACGATTCGTTGCCAAACCATACCGGATTCCCTTGGTGCTGCAACGTACACCGCGATCTCATTTATGCGTCGAAAAGAATTGTATGGCCCAGTGCAATTGAATAGCCGTGCTATTGAAAAGTCATGCAATTGAAAAGCAGCAATTACGAGTCATCGTCACCTTCAAAGTATCGCTGCAAAAATTCTTTCCGGTCGTCCTGTTCTGCCGCGAATTGGACCATTGCGTAAAGCCGTTGCTGGTCTCTACGTTTTTTCTCTGTTAACGCTTCGCTGTCGCGAAAATGTGGAGGAATCGATGTCAGCACCTCAAAGCACTCAGGTGGATGTGGCCCCGCGACAACCCCGGCCCGATCGAGCATCGCAAACGCGGTGGCAATCCGATGGTCATGCCGGCTGAGTCGTTGCAGTCGGTCGTTCAGCCAGTCGATCCCAAACGCCCGACAGGACTCATTATGCTCGACCAGCATATTTAAAAGTCGACCATAAAAATCGGCGTCGGGATTGGACCATTCAATGAATTGCATTTGCGTCATCAGATCACTCTGGTCGTACAGCCACACGCAGCGACTCGGTTGATGATCACGCCCCGCTCTGCCAACTTCCTGGTAATACGATTCGATAGAGCCCGGTGTTTCTGCGTGGATCAACACGCGAATGTTCGCTTTGTCAATTCCCATTCCAAAGGCATTGGTGGCCAGCACGACATCGGTTTCACCACTTAGAAATCGGTTGTGAACCTGGCGTCGTTTCTGACTGGGCAAATCGCCATGATAACATTCATGATCA
>CAXBHV010000662.1:0-4819 GCA_963974855.1 uncultured Rhodopirellula sp.
TAGATAGTGAGCGCAGGCGATTCCTATGGTTCCCGCGCCGACCACAACGACCGATCCTCCGTGTGCATTGCGTATCATTTCAGCCTTTCTTCGAATTCACTCGCGGTCATACATCGGATTCCATTGATGAACGGGTCACGCGGTTGCCGCATCCGTTTGCCTTCGCCGCAGATAAATGCACGCCCCACGATCATGGCACGATGCTGTCTTGTCGTAGGCCGTTGCCCCAGGATATGAACACAATCCCACGTTTTCTTGGCGTATTTCGTCCGCGAACATAACGATTCGCGCATAGTGTGTTGATGCGATGTGTTTATGCGCCACGCCAAGCGGTGTTACTGATCGCGGGTATAAATGCCGTTGACCATTCGCATGATGCCGCGAGGGTTGGCATCTTGTAATTCGACCGGCAGACAGTTGTTTGGGAAGTCCTGAAAACAGATTGGACGTTTGAAACGCTTAATCGCCGCTGGCCCGATCGAGGTGAAATGAGCGTTGCTGGTCGCAGGATAGGGACCGCCATGAAACATTGCGTGGCAAACCTCAATCCCCGTGGGGAAACCGTTGAAGATCAGCCGTCCCACTTTTTGTTGAAGGGCTCGGATCAGTGGCTGGTGATCCGACAGTTCATTGCTGGTGCCATGCAGCGTAGCGGTAAGTTGCCCCTCAAGCTCTTTTGCAATCTCGAGCATTTGGTTTGCATCTTCGTAACGAACAATCGTTGAGCAGGGGCCAAATAATTCTTCCATAAGCGAACGCTCACGCTGGAGCACCGCAAATTCCGTCACCGCAATCGTACAGTGGGCTTGCTGGGGTTGCTCGCTTGCTCCACTGGCTTGAGCGAGCAACTGCACGCCGTCGGTGTCCTTGATTCGTGCAACCCCCTTTAAAAACGCGTCGTGAATCCCGGAGTGCAACATCGTCCCCGGGGCTGCTGCGGTGGCATGCTCCGCGATGGACTGGATCAACTGATCGCCTCGATCACCTGTGGGGACTAACATCAATCCAGGGTTGGTACAAAACTGCCCCACCCCCATCGTCAGTGAATCTATAAACGCCTTGGCAATTTGTGCTGCGTGATGCTCGATCGCGCCGGGCAACACAAATACGGGATTGATGCTGCCCATCTCCGCATAAACAGGAATGGGCGTGCGTCGGCGGTTTGCGACGTCGAACAAGGCACGGCCGCCTGCGATAGACCCCGTAAATGCCACCGCTGCGGTAGCAGGGTGTTCCACGAGCGAATGCCCTACTTGATGGGATTGTCCTTGCAACAGTGAGAAGATCCCGGGCGGTAATCCAGTCGCTTTGACCGCATCACAAACGATGCTGCCGATCATTTCGCAAGTTCCCGGATGGGCTGGGTGCGCCTTGCAGACAACCGGACACCCCGCTGCCAAAGCGGTGGTTGTATCCGTTCCCGCGACGGAAATAGCCAGCGGGAAGTTACTGGCTCCGAAGACAACGACGGGGCCAACGCTGATGAGCATGCTGCGAACGTCGGGCTTGGGAGCGGGGGTGCGATCGCCGTCCCTCTGATCGATCTTGGCTTCGACCCACGAACCCTCGCGGATCATTTCGGCGAACAAACGGGTTTGATTGACGGTTCGCGCTCGCTCTGCAAGCAAGCGA
Source organism: uncultured Rhodopirellula sp. (assembly GCA_963974855.1). GTDB lineage: Bacteria > Planctomycetota > Planctomycetia > Pirellulales > Pirellulaceae > Novipirellula. The sequence continues at coordinate 1,633 of CAXBHV010000662.1, forward strand.
TTCATGGGCAGAGCGGTTTCCGCATGACAGCGATCCAGTAACCCCTGGCCGGCATCCATCAGCCCATCCGCAATCGCATCTAACAACCTTGCGCGAGTTTCAAATGAAGTGTTTGAAAAGAGGTCCGCGGACGCACTCGCCAGCGTCATCGCTCGGTCGATTTCCTCGATGCTTGCTTCATGAAATGGCGGATCCAACAATGCCTGAGTGGAAGGATTGGTTGCAGCAAACGTATCGGAGTTTGTGCCTGACCAATCGGCACCAATCAGCTGTTTCCCTTGGATGCGTGCAAAAGGCATATTCATTGATGTCGTGCGGGGGGACGATTGTGTTCAAATTTCTCTGGAAATTATACTTCGAAATCGCTCATCGTTTATTGTCAGCGTGTAAAGCACGGTCGAAAGAATAAACTCCTCTACGGCGACTTGATGCTGGAGTGCTTCTTGCGATTTAAGTCCTGCCTTTGACGATGTCGTTCAGCACGCTCATCGCTTCCTCAGCACGTTCGGTCGGTACAAAGAGATGATCGTGGAAGTAAGCCGAGATCGCATTTACGCTGATGCCCCGGTGGGCGAGTTTATCGGTCACGGCAGCCAAGAATCCAACGGCTTCCAGGCTGGAGTGAACTTTCAAGGTAATCATTCTGCATGGATACGCGAAGTCGAGCCCATTTGTCTCGGCTTCGCCCTTCGCCAGAATCAGAGTCAAACCTTCAGCTTCAAGAAACTGACCGATCGCGGACACGCGAATTTTAGAAGCGGTTTCGGGGGCCATGGTACAAAACACGAACTCGCCCGTTTGCAGTTCGGGCTTCATGTCTTCCAGCAATGTCTGGAGATGGGTTTCGCCGTTCATAGGTCATGCATGGGGAACTTGCCAATAGGATTAGCCACTATTAGGAAATCAGTCGCATTGCCTGTTTGGCGACCTGTTGCAACGCCGCTTTGTCGAATCCGCCTCGCCCCATGACTCGCATGCCAACCACTAACGCAAAAAGTGCTCGAGCGGTTGCCCGTGCCGAAACCGTCGCCGGAATTTGATCCCGCTTTTGCCCGAGCTTGATCTGACGCTCAAAAAATTGAGTGAACTCTTTCACCGCAGCAGTCACGAGTTGCTGCGTCTGTTCATCGTGCTCACTTAGCGTCAGCGACGTGTTGATCAAAAAGCAACCCTTTTTCTGTGGGTCCTCGAGTGCTTGCTGCACAATGGCCTCAAACAAAACCGAAAACGCCTTCAACGGATCGTCCATCGCTTCAAGCTGCTTCGTAAGCGTACATCGCTGCTCGATGTCATACTTCAGCAGCGATTTCAGAAACAGGTCCTGTTTGCCGGCAAACGCGTTATAGAGGCTGCCACGTTGGATTCCGGTCGCCGTGGTCAGGTCAGATATGGAGGTAGCAGTGTACCCTTTTTCCCAGAAAACGTGCATCGCTTTGTCGATCACGTCTTTTTCGTCGAATGATTTTTCCCATGGCATGGGGGCGTGTTCCTTAGGTAAGTTGTCCACTCAAGTTTAGCTTGTTTAGACTTATCGGTCAAATCAATTCGATTCTTGTAATGGCCCGCTCACCCAACTCAATTTGCAGCTGAAACTAACAAGTCGTTTCGGCCTCTGGCTTGCTTGGCCAGGACTTGCATTTCGCCTTCACTCCATTTTCCGTTGCGTGACGAGTTGTACTGATGTGATTGTCGTTCCCTTTTGAGTCGTGATCGCGATCTCGTTGCTGCCGCGGAGGATCGATGTTGGCACGTTGGCGTCCAGGGGGGCGAAAAACTCGCTGAACTCGTCTGCATCGCCAGTATCAACCGTGATCGGAGTGCCGTTTATGTCGACCGATAGCGGTTGCATGATACCACCGCCACGATGGAGTCCGATGATCAGTCGGGCGGATTCAACATTCTCGGGAGCGTCGACCTTAATTGGAAATGACAGGGGGGCGCCGCTGCTGGCGACCGCAGTCTCGTCGGCAAACAAGCGTTCCTGCTGAAGTGTCGCGGACGGGTTTAGCGGTTTGGCCAGAGCAAGTCGAATGACGGTCGTTTCATTCACATCGACGGGAATGGAGGACACGTCGACGGTCTGTTCAGGCTCGAACAGAACCTCGCCCTGATGATAATTCAGTCGTGTTTGCATCGCGACAGTCGCTCCGATCCGGGCCGCTACACCCGCCAGGTCAATGGCGATTTGTCGACCGCCCATGTTGGTCACTGCTAGCGAAATGCGATCGCTGTCGTGTACCGCCACGACATCTAACCAGTCACGGTCAAACACGACCGGCAGTCGGCGACCATCAAAGTCACGCCACAGATCAAAGTAATGGGCGATCGTGGTCGGCTCGAAATCGTCAATCGTGCTGTGGCGTTTGCGGTCTGTCTTCGGCGTGAACGCCGCGTCGCCACTGTTTGGGTTCCATGACATGTGGGTAAAGATGAATGGCACAAACATGTCGATTTGATCAGGCCGCTGCATTGATTTGGTAAGGTATGCATTCCAAGCATACAAACGCAACCAATTGTCTGATGGCTGTCGCCCGTTTTGCAGGGATCCGGTTTCGGTAATCAAAATCGGCAAAACGTTGTCGACTTTGTGCATGTGGGCTCGCAGCATGTCGAGGATCGCCTCGTATCGCCCCAGCAAATAATTCGAATACCCCATCCCACGACGCTCGTGAGCACCGAGCATCAACGCGTTTTCATAAAAGTGGTGCGAAAAGAAATCGAGGTGTCCGCGAGTCTCTTCGATAAAGCGGGCTTGATCTCGGTACAGCGAAAAATCCTTAATCTGAAGCTGCATGTAAGCCGAAGAAGGACCACCGACTTTCACGTTCGGCGCGCGAGCGTGCACGGCGTGGGCAACGCGATTATGGAAATCGGCCAACAACCCCCAGCCGTCAATCCCTTCGTTTTCTCGCCAATGGTACGCCCATTCAGATTGAACACTGCTCTCGTTCTTTACTTCCCACCAAGTCGCAGTGTACCCCGCGTCCTTGATCTGGTCGGCGACGTACGCAGCAGCAAGCTCCGCCGCGTCATCGAAGTGCTCAACCAGGGGTGTCCCACGGCCCTTCAAGGGCACCGACATAAATTCGGGCCAGTCATTGAAGCAGAGTGCAAACGGCTTGTCACGAAACTGCGGGATCGCCTCGCGGAGTCGCACGCCTGCGTCGTACTGATCAAAGAAAGTCAG
>CAXBHV010000663.1:0-4813 GCA_963974855.1 uncultured Rhodopirellula sp.
CGATCGCAGGACCAACAAAACGATCGGCGACCTCGATTTCGGATCCCACTAGGACATGATCGATCATCAGCCCAGGCACCGGCATCGCCCTGGGACTCCATGTGCTCTGCAACCCTTGCCCAAGCGAAGAATCACGCAAACCAGACTCGTCCAGCAAAAGACGAAACCAGTACGACCACGGTGTACAATTGAGATCGCCAGCGACGATCACGCGGCGATTTCCGCGTTGATTTACCTCTTTGGCAATTCCTGCAAAAGAGCGATTGCGATCTGCCCAAGTCGAAACCCGCATCGGTGGTAACGGATGCGTCGCAATCAAGTGCAATACGTTCCCGTCAGGCAACTCGAAATCAGCATCGATTGAGGGGATGTTGGTTTCCGACGAGAACGTCACGACATCGCAACTCAGCCAAGGATGTTTGCTGAACATCGCGATGCCAAAGTTATCTTCGCGTGGCACGACACGGTGGTAGGGGTATCGATCACGTAACCCCAGTTTCATCGCAGAAGTCCAAGATTCATCCGTCTCCTGCAGAACAACAAAGTCGGGATCTGCTTCGGCGATCCATTGCAACACAGCCCTCTTTTCCGGATTGCGCGTCAGCACATTCGCGGTCATCAATCGGTACGTGTTGCCCAAAACCGGGGCCGTCGGCCAGTAAAACGGCGTCAAGCTGAGTGCCAAGGCGAGACCGCAAACCAAACCTATCACACCGATGTGTTTGCGTCCGAGCAACCACAACCCCAATCCCGATACAAGCACAGCTATCGTTGCCTGAACACGCATATGACTTGCCAGATCCAGCAGATAATGGCACTTGCCCATCAATCCGGCGAGCATCGTGCCGAGGGAGAAAATCAAAACTGCGATCAGTAGACTTTGTGCAGCTTGTTTTAGCTTGTTCCCCAAGGAGGATGTCTTCCTGTTGGCATGCATAATGATTGATGAGTTGTCTTTCGCAAAGTGTACCGGGACTCCGGACGATTGCGGTCCGGAATAGGTAACGCTGTGAAGCATTTTGTAGCGGAACTCACACGAGAGTTTCGGGGGTACTCGCCGTGGGTCGAAAGTCTTGACGACTTCCGCTACGCCAAGAATACACAAATCCTATAGGAAAAATGCTTCACAGCGTAGCGGCTTAGGGATACGTTCAGCCCCTCACGACAACAGTCGCTTCATCGCAGCGGCAACGCCGTAGGTGACTTCGGTCATTCGTTTGTAATCGAGCGTATCGGGGGTATCAGATTGCTGATGGTAGTTTGGGTTACGCAAAAAACTAGTGTCCGTCAACATCAGCGCGGTATAGCCTTGGTCCCAAAACGAACTGTTGTCGCTACGACGAATCTCTTTCACTTTTTCGGGTAACACGATCGAGAACAGGGGCATCGAGGTGCCTCGTTTGAATCCGCGTCGGAAACTCCAGTTGAGTTTCCAAGACGCTGGGTTTCCTACGGCAGCCAAAAAGTTGCCTCGTTTGGGAAAGAAACGATGTAGCGATTTGGGAATCGAAGGAGGCACGTTTTGCGACCCTATCTCGTCACGAAAATAGCCCACCATTTCAAGACACAACATGCCAACGATTTTGTCTCCCTGTGCTCTGGATTGACGTGCATGATGCTGGCTGCCCATCGAATCGAAGTCCCCGTACGGTTTTTCCTCACACGTGAAGGCAACATACCTCGCCGTACGTTTGCCGGAGTACTGGCTCAGTAAGCGGCTGACTTCGAGCATCACAGCTACCGCGGACGCATTATCATCCGCCCCCGGTGTGCCAGCGACGGTGTCGTAGTGGGCACCTAGCAAAACGATCTCGTCCGAGCGTTTCTCGCCGGACTTTTCGACGATCAAGTTTGTCGCGAGGAATCCGTTTGGGTCGTAGTGCTCCGGTTCGACCTGGTACCCCATCTCGTTCCATTGCCCCGTGATGTAACCGGTCGTCGCCGCGATCGATTTGGGCTGATCGAGAGTGCGTGGCCCAATCAGGCCAGCAAGTCGATCAACGTGCAGTCGAAGACTAGCTTCGATCTCGTCCTTTTCAATTTGTCTTCGCGGGCGGTTCGGATCGGTTTCGTGCGAAGCAGCTCGGTTCGTCGATGCAAATGACGGTGAACTGTGTCGAAGCCAAAATGGTCAGGTATTTGATGTACCACTGCAGCAGCACCCCCAACGCACTTGCTTGTCCCGATTTCGCTTTGCACAACAGCGATTCAAAATCGTCATTGGAGCTGAATTTGCGATCGCGAGAACGTTGCGGCAACGAATCAGCCACCATTTTTCGTTTCGTCATCCGAATAGAAAGAGAAGAGCACACGACGATCACCGATCATGCATCATTGCACGATACAGCGAAGGTCGTGCGAAGTCAAAACGGAGAGCGAGATTTTGCTGTTACCTCCGTCTTCCGCGACGCCCCAGTTGAGTGAAGATGCTGTCAAAATTGCTGCTGATCGCAAGTGCCGAAGAGGCCGATGTTTCGGGCTGTGTTTGCTCTGGGGCTTGATGACGGGAATCAATCCAGCTCTCGAATTCTTCCAAAGAGATACCGCCATCTTCGTTGCTGTCGGCAGCGGAAAGTTTTTGCCAGTAACGGGCGAACACTTCATCTTCGGTCAAGACGCCATCGCTGTTGGCATCCTTGCTTGCAAACCGTTCGGCTCGCTTGGTGCTGGCAAACAATTCGATTTCTTCCGATGTGATCACACCATCGGCGTCGGCATCCAGGTTTTTATCAATCAGGCGAGTCCACAATGATTCTGGCAACTCATCTTCGCTAAGCGATCCATCGTCGTTGGCGTCAAAGCGATCGAGCAGCCCTGAAGCATCGATTCGGGTAATCGGTATGCGACCAAAACCGAGCGATCGCCGTGGCGAACCGGCGCCGTGCCCATCGTCACAGTGCAAAGAATCATCGTCTTCGTTGGTGAGTCCGCCATCGTCGACCGGATCGAGGTCGTCGTCCGGATCATCGACGGTATCCGTAGCGTCGTCGTCCGCCGTTTCTTCGGTTTCGTCAACGGGATCGGTTTCGTCGTTGGGATCCGTTTCGTCGGTCATTTCGACATCGTTGTCATCAACAACCGAATCATCGGTGTTAGAAACGTCGGTATTGGTGACCTCCGGTTCTTCCTCGGTCAACGTGTTGTCGTCCTCGCCAACGGATCCGTCATCCAGCGAGTCGTCTTGGTTGACATCCACCACAATTTGGCTAACCACAGGTTGGCTGACCACAGGCGTTTCGGTTTGCGGCAAGGAATTGATCACCATCAAGGCATCCAGTGCCGTAATGTTTCCGTCGCCATTGACATCACTGAAGTTGACTGTCACATCGGTCGTGTGACTCAATTGGTTGATAACGATCAGCGCATCGAGTGCTGAAGTCAAACCATCGTTGTTGGTGTCGGTCGAGTTGTACAGGTTGTGAGCATCCGGCACATCCGCATCGAGTCGACCTCCCCAACGATGCCAACGTCCACCACGCCGCCAGCGCCACGATGGAAACGGGTTGTCATTGGTATCGCCCGTATCATCGGGGGCGTCGCCTGTCGTATCCGTATTCTCAGGATCCGTATTTCCTGGGTCCGAATTTTCCGGATCGGTTTCATCGTTGTTCGTGGTCTCGTCGACGGGCGACTCATCGACCGGGGCATCTTCGATTGTAGTGGTCTCATCCAAATCGCCGGCAACTGCGGCGGCATACAATCCAAGTGCTTCAGAGATGTCACTGGCGTCGAGTCCACGAAACTGCTGGTTCGGAGAGACAAACGGCTGAAGCACCGAACCGACGTCCGCCAAGTGATCCAGCCCGAGGGAGTGTCCAATTTCGTGGGCAGCGACCCAAACGAGATCGAACGCTTGATTGCCTAGCGAGTTACCGACTTCCCAAATATCCGACGAGTCAAATTGGATGTCGCCCGCGATACGGTCGGGGTTCACATCGTCAGGAAAGTAGGCCTGAGCCAGTGTACCGCCGCCGCCATCAATGTTCGTAAACTCGATGTCGATCGAATCACGCAATCCGGTCTGATCGACCTTGGTGAAGGTGATATCCACCACGCTCGCCCAGGCATCCAGTGCGGTCTGGATTGCGGCGTCCACCTCGACTTGGGAAAGCGAACTCGGGGCGTTGCTGACCGTGTAGGTCAATTCGGCCCCGCCCAATCCGGGACCGTCCCAGCCGAGACTGGCGGCGAGCACGCGTCGTGCCTCAAGCGGTTCAGCCATCAATCGGCGACGTTTCGTTCGAATAAGAGGTCGATTCGTTCGATTACGGAATAGTGTCATTCGATGTTCCCTAACGTGTCCGGATTAACAAAGGCAGATTGGAGCAAGCGTTGCGATGGCTACCCATCAGGGGGCACTGACCGACAACCACCGCCACGCTCGCATTTCCGCATCAATCTCTTGTTGACCGGAAAACCACAAAATATGCCTGCTATGAAAGGGAGATTGCGACATCTTTTTGTCACGCTTAAGCCAAGAAATATCTACAAAATATTTGCCATTGGCGGTGAACGCCCCGAAAGTTCCGTTTCTTGATGTCTAACGGATTTTTGAGCCGAATTGCCCGAGAATCAAGCTTCGCCAAACACCCCACCCCACTTTACACCCCGCTAGAGTAGGAAGTGCCGGTGGACGCGGGATCAAGCCGCCTGTGGAGCGAACCTGGCCAGACCGTACACACCTTGCGAGCAACTTCGCGCGGTATCAAAAGCGACAAACCAATCGATCGTAGCATCATGCCTGAGAATGACGAACGAATCTTACTGACCGGCGCGACGGGGTACGTTGGCGGGCGAATGCTTCGCTTGCTCG
>CAXBHV010000664.1:0-4808 GCA_963974855.1 uncultured Rhodopirellula sp.
AAGGGCGTCCATCGATCGTCCCCGCCATGACCGACCGACTGCCGCACGACCATGTCGACATGCGCTCGCAGGGTCGTTTGATCGATGTCGAATCGCAGATCGAGTCCACGTAGCCAATCCAAGAACGCAAATTTCCAAGACGCAGGCGTTTTCGTTTCGGCAAAATAGCTTGCTTCAGGCCACCGGGTTCCTGTCCAATACGAATGGCCGTCATGATCGTTCAAACCGAAGTCACCACCAAGCGGACAACGCAGTTGCGCGCCCAATACCGTTTCCACGGAGTCACGTGACTCCGTGATGGGCAGCCGCAACCAACTTGTGAAGTCGTTCAAGAATTTCGCGTTTTCGGACGATGCCTTCCGCGATGCCAAGTAAGTGTACGCTTGGATATAAGGTTCCACCTTTGAGCTAGCGAGCGACTTCACACGCAAACGAACTTGGGACGAATCGCGGATTTCCTCTCCGCTTATTTCGTTAAGTACCTTTTGTCGGAGAGATTGATTGTTCGACACAACCATCATCCTTTGATTGGAAGATACCGAGCTCACATAGTCAATCACGTCGATTGAGTACAGGAATTGGTACGCCACTGAAAAACTAAATAAGGCGAGTGGAGAGATAGCAAGATAGGAATTACTCTTCGCGAAACTGCCTCCGTTGGAACCGTTGGCCAATCTAATTTGGCCGTTTTTAAAGACGTAGGAAACGTCGTCGTCTCGCAGTCCAAAGTAGAGGAAAAAGGAGGGTGAAGATCCTTGCCCACTGCGAATCGACGTATCGAGACTGATCAGATCATCGTTCATCGGCGCCACACGCTGGTCGATTGCGGGTGCAAGATGCTGGGACAACAGCGCATAGTGTTGCTGAGCGTAAGGCGTAATGACGATATCCAAACCAACTTGCTGGTGACCATCGTTGTCGGAATTGCCACGAGAGAATACGACGGTTACCGGATCGATTCGTCTCCATTCCTGATTGTAATGTGCCATGAACTGATGATAGGACCTGACCTCCGTCTGAGTCGCGTTTTGAACTGGCACGTCGGGGATCGGCAAGAAGTATCCTAGGGCACCACGCGTTGAATCGCTGAGCTTTTCCTTGTTTAGCATCGGATAGCTACCGTCGGGCCGGGTGCCGAATCCGGCAGGTAGTAACTTTGATTCGATCAACTGGTCGGTGGTGACCGCGTCGATGTGCTCGGCCTTGGCGATCATCAACGCTAACTGATACTGTTTCAGCTCTCGGGCTGCTTGTCGTCGGCGAGTCAGCTCGATGCGGTAGTGCGGGCTGACCAAGCTTTGAAAGAACGGATCCGAAAGATAGAGCATCGCTAGCGGTTGCTGCTGGTTCTTTTTGCTGATCTCGTTGGCCTGGTGACGTGCGTAGCGGAACTCATTGAGTGTCCCAAGCGACCCTGTTCCATTGCTCGCTTGCAAAAAACGCGACAGTAAGTGGTAAGAATTGGTGACGAGATGGAAGTCACCATCGATCGCATAGTAAGAGCGAATGCGTTGGTCGTCGGAAGTAAGAAACGAGATCTCGCGACCTTCGACCGTCACGCGGCGATCCTCCGATTCTGGGACACGCGACCGCGTTTGGTTCCGCTGGAGCTTCAGGACGTTGTCTAGGCCATTGGAGTCGCGAGCTTGAAAAAGAATTCCGACCGATGCACCGTCATCGAACATGGGGTCACATCCGATGAGCGCCATGTCAGAGATCAACTTATCGAATTCGTCAGGCGCAAATTGGTCAGCTGAAATCCCCAATTGACCTTCGATTCTCTCTCGCGATTGATGATTGACGGCCCCGGTTGAAACGATGTCGTTCAGGCTGCCACCCCAGCCGACCAGAAACTTGCGAAACTGGCGATAATTCGCCAAGCTACCGGTTCGCAAGTAAAAGCATTCGGCCGGCACATGCATCGCAATTGGCTCGATCCAAGTGTCCGCCGGTGCTTGTAAGATCCGTACACTTTGCAAGACGGGACGCGGAGGGACAGGTTGGTTCGCTTTCTCAATCCGACCTGACTGGTTCAACGCCGTGTCCGCACTCATGGCCAACTTCACCGATTCGATGCCGAAGAGCATCCCAATGCCGCGTTCGAACTGATGCTCTAGACTTGTTTCGTTGGCGTTGTTGTCGTGCTTGACCGTTTTAGGCCAGGGACCGAGAAGCTGAAGACGCCGCGTCATGATGTCCAGCAACGATTCCTTGAGCTCCCTCTGTTCACGACCGTAGCTGGTTGGGATGACAGAAAACTGCTTCCACCACTGGCCAAGCAGTTCACGGTGCCGGTTGTCGTCCTGAATCGGATTAAGGTCCTGCTTGTCCAGAAAAACCTCGTTCACGCTTGAGAGCGACACCTGGCACGGATCCACACCACGAAGTAAGAAATGGACGCGAATTCGATCGACCATCATCGTCGGTTCGCCCTTATGTTGCTGATAGGAAAGATCAAACGTGATGTAGTGCGCGCGGTTGTCGGTCGTATCCAGGAACAGCTGCTGATCTGGGTAAATAACGGGACCGTGTCCTGGTTGGAACTGCAAGTCAAGGTTGCCTGTCGAAAATGGGTCCCCAAGAAATGTTTCGACCGCAGCTTTCTGCAGTTTGATTTCTGCCGGACCGACGGGCATGTCTTCGCCAGAGCCCTGGTCGTCAACTTGATCGCCCCCATCGGCTTTCGAATCCGCAGTTGCCGTTCGTTTGATTTCAGTGGCTTCGGCTGGTTGCGTCTTTTGCGTTTCGAGTCGCCGCGACATCTCCCGAATCAGCAAGTGGCTCAGCTGACCGGGTGAAACGTGCAGCTCGCCGATCGTGGCAGGTGCGGTGCCTTCGTTGGCAAGTGAGATCAACTCCTGATCGGTCACGCCTCGCAGCCATTGTTCAAGCTGTTCGGAGTCGGTTGTGCCCTTGGGCTCGTCGCCGCAGGTCGACGCGACGATGCTCCCACTGAAAAGACACATGAATACGGAGAAAGTCACGAGCCACAAGTTTGCGTGGCAGCTACTTTGATTCATGATCGAAATTCCCATGAGCAGTGAAAAGCGATGACATCGTCAATCTATATCTAAGGGTGCCAAAAAAGATCGGATCGACCGAAAAATTTTGTAACTTCTCTCGAACTGATTTTGCCCTTCCGAAGTGCGTTTCGCTTCGTAGTGTTGACTGCCCGTTGCACTCTGCCTCGCCGAGCGTCACGGCTCCGCTTCGCACCTGATACGATTCTCGACGACAGATTCGTGGAACCCCGTAGGCGTATTGCTATCAGGCGTACTGTTTCCCGAAGACAAACGAGTTACTGGACCTCGCTGACCTTGTGGCTTCATCGAGCTGTCCTCCCAAAGATTCCCAAAAACACCGGCAGTTAGCGGTAAGTTTTTCCATGTTCTTACCTCATCCATCTTCCTACCAAATTTTTCCTCTTAATGGAGGCGTCAAAGGAAGGGATAGTGGATCAACCGCAGCCTGGGTGAATGCGCTCAGAATGGCCGATGTGCATGCTTCTCATCCGTGGCTTACATTTGATGTTCATCTGCTGGCTATAATCCTACCGTTGACAACTCATCGCCCGTGACTGCTCGCGGCCCCCTCTCGGATCGGAAATCAATGTATCGTCACCGTAGCCACCACCTACATTTTCTGCCTCACCTCGCGATCCTGCTGCTAGCCACCGCAATTCAAGCAACTGCTGACGATACGGTCGCGACAGATCCACCGCGACCGAAACTGCAGATCATCAACGCCAGTGATCAGACGGTTGATGTCTTTTGGCTCGAATCCGCAGCCAAACGCGTTCCCAACGGAGTTCTAGAGCCAGGTGAAGATACGGTCATTACCACCACGCTTGGACACCAGTTCGCGATCGTCGGTCGCCAAGACAAAAACGAGCAAACGGTCACCAGTCAAACTCGGGTGCAAGGCATTCGTTTCGATCCCGACAGCCACGAAGGGGTGCCGTCGTTCTACTCGCAATCGATCAAAGCAAGTAGTTTTCCGATTGTAGCCTCGGCAACAGTCAATCCGTATGCCCTTCATGAAGCCAAGTATTTGATCGAAAAGATGCTTGGCGATCGTGCCGACGTACTGCAGGCGATGACCGATAGCGGAGCCCGCTTGTGCATCATGGCGCATGACGAATTCACCACGGATCTTCCTGAGTTCGCCCGATTCGCTCGTGATGTCCACCCCGATTTTCCGCAACTCAATGCGAAAGACTACTGGGACGCGCGGGCGCGGGGTACGGGCGGTAGCGAAACGGATCCGTTCTGTTCGGTCGGAGAAGAGAATTTGTTAGCCTATCCCGGTGATCCCTATGCTGCCGAAAGCATTCTGATCCACGAACTCGCCCATTGCATTCATCTGCGCGGAATGGTCAATGTCGACCCCACTTTTGACAATCGATTGAAGCAAACCTTCAAAGAAGCAATGCAGAGTGGGCTTTGGAAAGGAAAATACGCGAGCGTGAATCGCTTCGAGTATTTTGCCGAAGGCGCCCAGTCTTGGTTCGATGACAACCGCGTCAATGACCACGACCACAATCACGTCAATACACGTGTGGAATTGATTGAGTATGATCCCGGACTGGCAGCCATTTGCCGCGAGGTTTTCGGCGATTCAAAATTCAGTTACAGCAAACCGGCAACGCGATTGAGTGGACACCTTGCAGAGTACGATGCCGACAAAGCCCCGACTTTCAAGTGGCCTGAGCGGCTGACCCATGCCAAGCAAGTGATCCGGCAACACGCCCGCAACCGCGACGCGAAAGCCAACTCGGGAGAAGTCCCGCAAAACGCGAAGTAACGTTC
>CAXBHV010000665.1:0-4801 GCA_963974855.1 uncultured Rhodopirellula sp.
GAAACAAGACATCACGTTCGAGCGTTTTGCCGGCGAACTGCGAGGATTTAATAGCGGCACCCGAATTGTACTTTCCGACAAACAATTCACTCGCACCGAAGATTACCTACGTTGCTATGTGGTTCATGAGATCGGACATTTCTGGGATGTCGAGAATCCGCACTGGAACGAGTTTCAATCGCTCAGCGGATGGACCCAGCAAGATTCCAACCCGGACCCTTCAATTTATGACCAAGCCGGCAACGGAAGCGATTGGTACTACCTAAAGTCCGCTGATTTCACCAGTGGTTACGCAAAGAATTCGCCAAGAGATGATTTTGCGGAAGCCTTTACCGCCTACTTTGCTCAGGCCGAAGGTTGGGTCTGGTACTTGTCAGGCAATGGTGCCATCGACGCACCTGAAAAGGTGGCGTTGATCGAAAGCTGGATCAACGAGCTTTAGACGCCGCCCGAAAATCAGGGAAAGTCCGGCTGAGGCAAATGATTCAACCGCGACTTCCCCACTGCGAATAACCATCGGAAACGAAAGTCAAACGCGAAGTCCGAATCATCCAAGGCAAGCCACTCGAGGAAAAGCTTGGTCGCAAAGACCAATGCCCGTGTGTCAGCGGTCAGCGATTCAAACGTTGCTGCCTACGATCAGGGCGGCTGCGATGGCGTCAATCGACACGACTACTTTTAGGGACGACGACTAGCGAGTCTGTAGGCATTCATCTGTACGGAAATCAAGGATCGCTGCAGAGCGATTTGATGATTCCGTAGTTAACCCACCACAAAACGCCCGCGGGGGAGCAGTCCCCCTGCGGGCGTTTTTCATTTAGAATCTTTGACGGCGTCAACTTGCATTGCTGGAATCCAGAAACCAACAACCAGTGGTCCTGTTCCTTCGAATCACCCCGAGGACTCTCAGGATTCCAGGAAACGTGTCGTGATAAACTTAATCGAACTTACTGCGACCGGATTTGGTTTTCTGTGCGTTTTGCTAACGATCCGCCGGAGTGTTTGGTGCTGGCCGACCGGACTGATTCAAGTCTTGCTGTTCATCATCATTTTTTACGATGCGAAACTGTATTCGGATTTGTTGCTGCATGTGATCTACGTTTTCCTACAATTTTATGGCTGGTATTACTGGACTCGTGACGATGCTGGAAATGAGGACCTAATCGTCAAGTCGCTTCCGTTTTCATGGCTCGGTTTTTGGCTCGCCACGACGGTAGCTGGAACAATCGGACTGGGCTCGGCAATGGCCTCGTGGACGGATGCCTCGCTTCCCTATCCCGATGCGTTCACAACAGTGGCAAGTCTTGTTGCTCAGTTCTTGCTCGCTCGACGATATGTACAAAACTGGGGCTTCTGGATCGGTGTCGATATCGTTGCCATTTGGGTTTATTTCACGAAAGAGCTTAACGCGACTGCGGTGCTCTACATGACGTTTTTGATTCTAGCCAGCGTTGGACTGGCGATCTGGAAAAAGCAGTTGGCGAAGCAAAGAACGGACGAGGTCGCAACGTGACTTTGGGATTGACGTTAGGAAAATATGCACCACTGCATCACGGACATCAATTGGTGATCGAGCGCGCAATTGCCGAGAACGACCACACCATCGTCGTGATCTACGACGCCCCACAAGTCACGTCGGTTCCATTGGAAACGCGGGCCGGTTGGATCAGGACATTGTACCCGAGCGTCGAGGTCATTTTGGCAAAAGATGGGCCAACCGTGGTCGGCAAGGCCCCCGAGATTACCGCGCTGCACGACGCCTATCTGCGTCAACTATTGAAGGGCCGAGACGTCACGCATTTCTACAGCAGCGAGTTTTATGGTCATCACGTCAGCCAGGCGTTGGGAGCGGTTGACTGTCGTGTTGATGAAGATCGAAACCAAATCCCTGTTTCCGGGACAGCAATTCGCCAAGACCCGTATCGATTCCGCAGCTATCTGGACCCGATCGTCTACAGGGACCTAGTGACAAGGATCGTGTTTCTCGGTGCCCCCTCGACGGGCAAGACAACGATCGCTCGTGAATTGGCCAAACGTTTAAAAACGAAATGGGTGCCGGAGTTCGGTCGCGAGTATTGGGAGTCGCATCATGTCGACCGTCGTCTAACGCTAGAGCAGCTCGCGGAGATCGCAGTCGGACATCGCGAACGTGAGGACGAGATCATTGCGAATGCCAATCGCTATCTGTTTGTCGATACCGACGCGACCACGACGTATCAATTCTCTCTCGATTATCACGGCGAGGCTCACCCGATAGTGGCGGAGTTGGCAGACACATGTCGTGATCGATATCGACTTTGCTTCGTTTGCGACACAGACATTCCGTATGATGACACTTGGGACCGAAGTGGCGAAGTGCACCGCCAGCAGTTTCAGAAGAAGATTGAGTCGGATCTCGTTCGCCGAAACATCCACTTTATCAAGCTGTCCGGTTCGCTCGAGCGTCGTGTTGACCGGGTCATCGAGAATCTAATGGCGTTGGATTCATGAACACCCAATCCTATGGAACCAACCGGGCGGCTGGATCAGCAATTGGGCAAAACGACCACAGCATCTTGAAAATCGGCGGTTTTAGTGACGCCGTGTTCAACGTTCCCTCATCGTTGCAAAAAAACGAGGCATCCCGCTTCGTCCGCAAAGTGGAATCTGTCGAACTGTTGCGTAGGATAAGCTTCCTGCTTGTCAACTTCGTCAGGCTAGAAGCCTTAGCAGTCGCAGTTAACGAGACTTCGTGTGACAAATGATAGTGGATCGGTTTACGATTCGACGGTTGTGGAATAAGGAAGGTCTGATCGATCACTGACGGATTGTCTTTGATTGCTCAGAATGTCACATTGATATGGGAGTTAAGCAGGTAGAAAGGAATAATTGGGCGGAATCCTATTCGTCGTTTGGGCGTTAGCCTTGGCTGCCAAATCTTTGCGATTGCGTGGTAAGCAGTTAGGCAGGAGTCTTTCAGTAAATTGGCCGTTTGGCGCATGCGGGCTGCTGATTTTGTGAGCCGCTCGCGCGTGAGCGGCCGGGTGCCACGCATTACCCGGTGCCTTACGGCCCACGGCTCACTAATGCGATTTGCAATTCTAATAAGTCAACAACCTGCTAGCCACAGTTCCGGCGCTGAACCGGGGCTGGTGCCCAACCGGCTAACGAGATTTCACCTAATGATTCCTTCCTACCTGCTCACCCGCAACTAAAACGCAAAGATCGCGGAGCGATCAGCGACATTGATGCTAAATTTTCTCGCAAGATCGGCTTTCGATGCAAACGGGCGGCAAGTCGATACGGATCTCTCTCGTCGACGGTGATGCGTCGGGGCTACTCACCTCGAAAGTGATGAACTGGAGTGGTAAATTGCTTGTGTCGCCAAGGACCAAACTTGCCGAACTGCCGGAGATGAAGAATGGGATTTGTGTGATCGAGGGGTGGGTGAGGAAATGCGATCGTGAGGAGACGGGATGAATAAGCTGCGGTTCACTGCTTGTATTGATTCGGATGAATTGGCTCGCAAAAATCGGAGGGTTCTTCAGATACGTTACGAGATTGCGGAGTCGCTTGGTCGCTCCGCGCTCGAAGCGATCGACCAGGGCCAATACCTGACCGACCATGGGTTGGTGGACTGGGCGGCGGAGATCAAGGCTGCGACAGCGGCAAAAGTTTCGATTCCGCCCGATGCACCTCTTCCGAATGCGAAAGGACGATCGGTTGATGACGAGCATGCCGAGACGCTGGTGACCGTTGCCAATGAAACGACGCTGGCTGCTGCTCATACGCTAGTCGCAGAAGGGCGTCGTCCGCTGGCACTCAACTTTGCCAATGGCGTCGAGCCCGGCGGTGGTTTCTTGCGAGGTGCGACCGCACAAGAGGAAACGCTTTGCCGATCCAGTGCGTTA
This sequence comes from uncultured Rhodopirellula sp., assembly GCA_963974855.1. Classification (GTDB taxonomy): domain Bacteria; phylum Planctomycetota; class Planctomycetia; order Pirellulales; family Pirellulaceae; genus Novipirellula. The sequence continues at coordinate 3,891 of CAXBHV010000665.1, forward strand.
TACGCGACGCTGTTTGGCGATCCGATGTACGACTACCATCGCGACCATGATCCAGCCGCCTCAAGCGACTGGGCGATCCTGTCGCCGGACGTGCCGGTCTTTCGTGACGATGCGGGAGTGGAATGTGATAAACCGTGGCAGCTGGATTTTCTGACCTGTGCGGCACCGTATGCTCCCGCGATCGGCCGATTGGATGCAGAACCGCTGCTCCGCGGGCGAATTCACCGCGTTCTGGCAATCGCTCGTGCTTATCAATACGAATCACTGGTCTTGGGGGCTTGGGGGTGTGGCGCGTTTTCCAATGACCCGCTGCAGACGGCAAAGGATTTTCGCAGTGCACTCGAGGGAGATTTCGCCGGAGCTTTCGAGCGAATCGTCTTCGCGATCACAGATTGGTCGGACCAGCGAAGGTCTCTACGCCCATTCTGTGAAGTCTTCTCGGACGGGTGATGCTCTGGGACAATACAGTCCACTTGTGCATCCAACGGAAAACGCGAAACCAGAATAGGCGACACGCTGCTGAACGACTCTTTCGAAATTCCGCCAAGACAAAGCTCAACAGCGAACCTCAGGGTCATACGGGCGTTGTCAAGGGATGGGTGTAATCTCGCGTCCCAAGCAGCCGATCTTAATCTTCGTCACGACGCATCAAATCAACTACCGTCTCGATTTATTCCCCGTCCCGACCTATTCCTCGTCACGTAAATCCACCGAGTTCCGCGATCGGCCTCACCCCCACTGTCGAAAATCGCGATGATTTCCGCTATCCCAAAATTGGAGCGCTAAACAATGACTCGAGTTTTAGTGCATAATCGATGCACGAAATCACACGTCCGACAAAATTTCGAGATCCACACCCGAACGACTGGAGTTACCAACAGTGACATCGATACAAAAGCTGGCCTCATTCT
>CAXBHV010000666.1:0-4798 GCA_963974855.1 uncultured Rhodopirellula sp.
AATCGAAACAACGGCACCTGCCCCGAATGCCTCTCAGCTCATTTGCCTCTGAGCTCTGAACCAAAGCATTGTCTGCGTATCGGTTAGCGCAAGACCTAGGTCGGTGAATCTAGCTTTTCGAGAGCCGCATTCAACTGAGCGACTTCGTTATCAAGGCCCGCGAATGTCGTGGAGAGTGCCTCGTGATCATTACCCGTTGCACACAATTCTAAGGCCCGAGTTGCTTCGACGACGCCGGTGGCATCGAAAAGCGCCGCAGATCCTTTGAGTGTGTGCGAGAGGCGACGGATAGAATCGCAATCGCGGGAATCAACGGCCAAGCGTAACCTGGAAATCAAATCCATAGACTCTTGTCTCAGAACCGACGCGAGCATCCGTACCTGAGACTCATCACCGTAACGTTCGAGCGCGAACGCGACACTGATTACTTGGCGATCACTCGAAGGTTCCAACTTGCAATTTTCGCCAACAGCGGCCCTTTCAGCTCGGGCCCTCTCGGCACCAGCCTGCTCAGCAAGGATTTGTTCCACCACCGCTTGTTCGGTTCGTTCGGCGAAGTCACGAGATGAATCGGTCGAGGGACCGATCCGATCTTCGGCCGCGAACTTTTCGATCTCTTCGAACAGCAACTTCGGTTGGATCGGTTTTGACAGATAGCTGTCCATTCCCGCTTCGAGGCAGTGTTGTTCGTCGCCTTTCATTGCGCCGGCAGTCATCGCGACAATGGGCGTACGTCGAATGCCCGCAGTTTCTTTTTCGCGAATGGCTTTGGTTGCTTCCAGGCCGTCCATGTTTGGCATCTGGACATCCATCAGTACGATGTCAAAAGCCTGTTTTTCTAGATTTGCGAGAGCTTCGAGTCCATCATTGGCAACGATGACTTCGTGGCCTTGTTGCGACAAAAGTCCGACGGCCACTTTCTGGTTCACGACGCCGTCTTCGACCAATAGGATCTTAAGTTTGCGATATTCCTGTTTCGGTTCGCCGATCGATTTGAGCTGCGATGCACGTTCGCCGCCGGAGATTTGTAACAGCGTCTCAAGCAGATCCGACTGCACGACCGGTTTTTGCAAGTAACGGGCGACTCCTAGTTCGCGGCAGCGTTCAACGTCACCCGCTTTCGCGCAAGTTGAAAGCATGATCGTGTGATAGGTTCCCAACCCGCTTAACTCTTTCATACGCGTCGCGATACCGAAGCCGTCAATGTCGGACATCAGATTGTCGATGAGGACAATCCGATAGGGGTGTCCTGCTGCGGCAGCACGTTTCAACTCGGTGATGGCGTCCATTCCAGTTTCTGCGAGTGTCACATGCATTCCCCAGTGACCCAGCAATTCATCAAGGATGCGGCGGAGGCGTTCGTTGTCGTCAACGACCAGCACCGGAATCCCGCGCAGCAGCGCAAGTTCAATTTCCGATTGTGGTTTCGTGTCGATTCCAAAGCGAGCAGTGAAGTGAAACGTGGTTCCCTGGCCGACTTCGCTTTCGACCCAAATTCGACCTTGCATCATTTCGACCAATTGAGTCGAAACAGTCAAGCCGAGACCTGTGCCGCCAAATTGCCGATTGGTCGACGCATCGGCTTGGCTGAACGATTCGAAAATAGCTTGCTGTCGGTCAGCAGGGATTCCGATGCCCGTGTCACGAACTGAAAAGTGGACGCTGATGCTGTCGTCCGAGGTTGCGATTGTGGCAACGTCGACTTCAACCTCGCCCTCCGCGGTAAACTTGATGGCATTGCCCACTAGATTCATTATGATCTGCCCCAAGCGACCGGCGTCACCAACGACCGTATCCGGCAGATCAGGATCGAAGTGGCACAGCAATTCCACGCCATTGCTGCCGGCCAACGGTCCGAGTGTTCGTACGGTTTGGTCAACATGATCACGGAGACGAAAGGCACGTTGTTCCAGATCAAGTTTTCCTGCTTCGATCTTGGAAAAATCCAGAATGTCGTTGAGCAACCGTAGCAGCGAGTCGGCCGAGTTCTTGACCATGTTCAAATAGTCGCGTTGCTCAGCCGACGGAGATGTGTTGAGCAGCAACTCGCTCATGCCGATGATGCCGTTCATCGGAGTGCGAATCTCATGGCTCATGTTCGCTAGGAATTCACCCTTGGCACGATTCGCATTTTCAGCCACTTCTTTCGCAACTCGGACTTCTTCTTCGGCCCGAACTCGCTCCGAGACATCCCAAAACATGACTTGGATGCCGCTAATGTTCCCGTTGGAATCATGTACCGGGGCTTTGAAAAATTCGAAATAAGATCGTTCACCTTCGGCGTTCTCGAATTCTTCGACCGCTTTGACAACTTTGCCTGTTTCGACGACACGACGATCGTTGAGTGAGTACTTTTTGGCGAGATCCGGCGGGAACAAATCACGGTCTCGTTTGCCAACCATCTGATCCAGTGTAAGACCGACTGTATCGCAGTATGTCTGATTCGCGAATAAAACCTTTCCGCTCCGGCTTTTTCGCACCACATGCATTGGCATGCTTTCGACGAGCGAGGAATAGCGAGCTTCCGATTCTCGAATTGCGGTGATGTCGGTGCCGATTCCTCCCACATAAATTGGATTGCGTTGCGAGTCGTGGACAACGCTGACACGGTCGTGCAACCAAACGACCGATCCGTCGGGGCGGACGACCCGATAATCGTGTTCAATGTTTTTGCGTTTCAGCAGTCGCCCGACGCGTCGCTCTACCTTGGCTCGATCGTCTGGATGGACTGCTTCCAGCCAATAGTTAGGGGTGGACGCCAATTCTTTCAGAGGCCGACCGTAAATCCGTTCGGCAACGCGATTGACGTAGATCAATTGTTTTCCATCTAACGACGTCGACCAAACCAGGTGATTGGCAGCGTTGATCAGAGACTTCAGCAACTGGTCTTTTCGCGGACGTATGCTCCCGCCCCCGCCTCCGTCCAGCAAGTTATCGTAGGATGCGCCTATGTCCACATTTCACTCGTTGATGTTTCAGTGAGCTATAACCAGATTCATTTCAACGATTTCCATTTCAACGTCCAGCCAACCAAGTGACTATCTTTGCAGACTAACACGATGAATCGCTGTGTACAGTATAACACCAATTCAAAGTGGATTTTGACTGGAAAACCTGGAGTCTACACACGGTCCGCGAAACCAGTCGTGGGTCGGAACGTCCGAATCAGGAAGCACGGCGATTGCATTAAGTCATCTACTAAACAAGATCCTTTCGAGGAATCCTGCGTTTCATCCCGGCTCGTTTGCGTTTCGCATCAGAGATGAGCGTGAAGGGTCTCGCTTGAGTAGGATCGTTAGAGTGCGGCGACTGAAGTTCACATCGCCGGTCGCAATTCCCAGCCCGATGCGACTGACGTCTTTGCCAAAAAAACATCCAAGACTTTGGGAAATAAAGGGGGACAGGTGCCAAGTGTACGCAAGGTAAACGGCAAGAATGAAACAACGGCAGCTGCCCCCCATTGGTCTCTCTGAGCTCTTTTCCTCTCGCCAGCCCGACGATCTATCGGGGGCCTCATCCGGTCAAATCATTGATCCGGTGCTGTAACTCCCGTTTAACGTTTGCCGGAGAGGTCCTATGTAACTGGATCTTGTTGCAGTCATTGAACTGCATAAATGACTCCAATTCACTGCGCAGGGCCAGGAGCAACGCATCGGTTTTTAAGACCGTGGGCTCGATTGCGAGATGGTGAATATGCAGCAGTGATTCTTTCCTTTCGGTTTTGCAGTCCATTCGCGCGACCAGTTTCCCGTCCCACAGAATGGGTAGAGAGAAGTAGCCGTATTGGCGTTTGCTCTCGGGAACATAGCACTCAATCAAATAGTCAAATCCGAACAGTGACTTCATGCGATTGCGTTGGATGACAAGATTGTCGAACGGCGAGAGTATCTTCAGCTTGCTGCGGGCCAATGGCTTACTTAGCAGCTTTAGTGAGTCTGGCAGCGCATAATAGAGCTGACCGGCGACACGAATCTGTAGCAGCTCGCCGCTAGAAACCATGTCCTGCAAGGTCGCAGAAACAAGCGGCTTTGTGCCGCTGAGCAAATAGGCTATTTCTGCAGGCTGCCCCAACCCGTTTGCTCTCAGGTATCGTGTAATCAGAAACCGAGCATATTCTTGCGGATCAGGGAGGGTGGTGTCGGTGCCTGCCGGCAATACCCGCTCGGTGAGATCATAAACCTTGTGAAAATTCACACGGCACGGCACCATCAGATCCCCTTGCATAAACAGATATTCCAAGGCGCGTTTGGCGGGCTTGGGTTGCCATTCACCGATCTTCTTACCGGTATGCTCAAAATCTTTAGCCATCAAGGGCCCCTCGGTGGCAATCCGCCTGATCACCAATTTCATCAACGGCTCGTCGCGTTTGTACCAATGACTCTGCACGCCACTTGCCAGCGCATGTTTGCGAGGCAGGCTGAACCGGTAGTCACGAAAGGGCAGGTAGGCGGCCGCATGTGACCAGTATTCAAAGACCTGTTTGTCGGAAAGCAGCTGATCGAGCTGGGAAGCCTTATAACGCGGGTTGCGATTCCACAGAGTATGGTGATGGGCACGCTGAACGACGGAGATGGTATCGATCTGGATATAGCCAAGGTGTTCAATCGCAGACAGCGTCGCGTCGGTTGCACGACCAGTTTGATTTGTTGGTGGAACCCTTTGTGATTGCAAAACCAGTTTTCTGGCTTGTTCCGTAGAGAGAGATTCTTTCATAGGGGAGCAGTATCCAGCGGATCGAACCGATTGTGCCGTTTGGTGTTGGTTTCGGATTCATCTGTTTCGACGCAAACTGTAACAC
>CAXBHV010000667.1:0-4794 GCA_963974855.1 uncultured Rhodopirellula sp.
CGGTCGTTGTTCTGAGACGTGGCGCTGGCGGACAGCGTGCTGTCAAATGCCGCCAATGCGGCTTGCGGTCCAAAAAACGGATCGCTCGCAGAAATACTGCGGTCGTAAACCGTGGTCGCAGATTCGGGCGATTCCAAAATCCGTAGCCCTAACGGACGAAGCACCGGACTTTGCGATAATGCCAAGTGAAGCATTTCGTTTTCGCTGATCGGCCGTGTCGGCAAACCGTTGATGGTGTCAGTCGCTACGGGAAGTGATGTCGCTTGAACCGACCGCAATTTCAAATCTGCTGGCAATCCTTCTTGCCCGAGATCCATCGAATCGCCCAGCGGAGCTGATGCGAGATTTGCGGGTGAGTGTGCGTGTGGAGCGGGATTGTGTTGTGGTGAGCTTGGCTCTGCCGAGGAACCGGTCGGCGGCGTTTGCGGCGACGCAGGCCAAAACGATTGCGGGCTCCCCAGCGTGACGCCCGAAGGTGAGTGTTGCGGGCGACTTTCAACTTGTTTCGCCAACGTCTCGGCGACATCAGACGATTTAGCCGCCTTCGGACCCGCAGGACGGATCGGATACCCAGTCAATCGAAACGGAGACGTCTTGGTGGATGGGCTAGTTAGCTGCCGATCACCCGTAACGGCGTGACTCGTGACAGTGCTATCTGCGACACTGCTATCTGCGGTACTTCGTCCCTTTGCAGCGTAGCTTGAACGAGGCCATCGCTCCGCATCGCCGCTGACACACCCCCCGCTGATCACCAGCAGGCCGAGGGCAAATCGCAACCGACGTCGTTTCGTTTCTCGCAAATTGGCCAAGCGAAGCTCATCCTTTCGCCGCGATTCCCCCACAAGGGCCGGGCCTGCTCTGGTCACACCGCGAAATCAATCGCGAAGCAAAATCCAGCGATACCGTCAGCCAAATCCGTTTGGCCGTATGATCAAGTGAATCGGTTGCCTTCATTCCCCGACTCAAACCTGTGACGCGGGATTGCTAAACACGGCACAACCGTCACCATGATGGACAGAGCGATTGTGCCGATTGTGAGGAATCCTTAGTGGTCAACATGACAATGGAAACAGCGAACCCAACGCCCCGAGCCCAACGCATGACGACGTCGTTTGGCATGAAAACGATGGTGATGTCGTCGGTGCGCCATTCTTGGCGTGTGTCGGCCTCGGTCGCACTGGGGGTCGCGACGGCCACGGCGGTGATTGTCGGAGCTTTGCTGGTTGGCGATTCGATGCGAGGCAGTCTGCGGGAATTGACGATCGAACGACTCGGACGCACCGATTCGATGGTCGCACCGGGGCACTTTTTCAGTAGCCAACAAGTCACAGGCGATTCCAAAGATGCTGTCTCGCTGATTTTCTTTCCTGCAGGGATCGTCGAATCCGAAAATGCCGAAGGCGACGTCACCCATCGCGCCGGTTCGGTGCAATTGATCGGATGTGAGGAGAATTTCTGGGACTTGGGCGTGCAAAGTATTCGCCCGGACGTATTACCCAGCGACGAAGGGGTGTTACTGAACCAGGCGACTGCGACCGAGTTGGGAGTAGACGTCGGGGACTTAGTCACGGTGCGACTGCCGGTCGAAGCCGCCGTGCCCGCCGACAGTCCACTGGGCCGCCGCGACATCCAAAGCGAAGGACTGCCGCGAATGAAGGTGCTGAGCATCATCCCAGATCGCGGATTGGGACGATTTTCCGTCACGGCCAGCCAAGCAGCCCCGCTGAACGTTTACCTTCGCCGCGAAACCGTTGCCGAAGCACTGCAGCGTGAAGGACAAGCAAATTTGCTGCTGTTTGATTCAGCCATCGATCCCTCCGCGTTAAACATCACGCTCGAGGCGTTGGGGTTGGATCTGAAACCGGTCAAACAGGTTTTCGTCGGCGAAGAGGACGCGACAGATAGCGGCGACAACGAGACGATTTTTAATTATGTGTCATTGACCAGCGATCAATTGCTGCTTCCCGAGCAAGTTGTCGAGCAGACAGTGCACGCACTGGGGCGTGACCGCGTAACCGAAGTTTGCACGTATCTCGCCAATGCCATCGAACGAGTCGACGAAGACGGGAAGGTGATTGCCTCGGTCCCCTACAGCACCATCACGGCGATCGATTCCACGACGGACTTGCCGCTGGACTACACGTTACCTGCGATGGCAAACCGCACTCCCTCAGGTGCAACCGACGACGTAAACATTGTCCCGCTGGTCATTAACGACTGGACCGCGAAACAGCTTGACGCGGAAATCGGCACCCTGCTACGGATTGCCTATTACGAACCCGAAGTCGAAAACGGGAACGAGATTGAGCGAACGTTTTCTGCCGTCGTGACCGACATTGTTCCAATCACGCGGCCCGCAAAACCTTATCGTCGATCTCGCGAAGCGGTGTTCGACAAGCCGCCCACCGTCTACAACGATCCCGACCTGACCCCCACGGTGCCAGGCGTTACCGACCAGGATTCGATTAGCAATTGGGATTTACCCTTCAAATTGACTCGCGACATTGAATCGGCGGATGACGAGTACTGGAACGATTTCCGGCTAACACCCAAAGCATTCTTGCCATTGGCTGAGGGACAACGTTTATTTGGCAGCCGGTTTGGAAATACGACGGGGCTTCGCATCAAAGTCGTCAAAAACGAAAGCGAAGCCCAACTGCAATCCAAAATACTCAGCTCGTTGGAGCCTTCGTTTGACGATCTTGGTTGGTCGATTCACCGCATCCGCGAGCAACAACTTGCCGCATCGCGAGGAACGACACCGTTTGACGCCCTTTTTTTGTCGCTTAGTTTTTTCGTCATTTTAGCGGCGGTAATGCTGATCGCGATGCTGTTCCGACTCGGGCTGACACAGCGACTAAAACAACTTGGCACGCTGCTGGCGATCGGATGGACCCCACGTCGGCTCGGACGTTTAGTACTAAGTGAAGGAGCCGTCGTGGCAACGATCGGCGTCGTACTGGGGATCATCGCCGGGATCGGCTATGCGATGTTTGTGTTGTGGGCGCTACGATCGTGGTGGGTCGGTGCGGTCACGGTGCCCTTTTTGACTTTCCACTGGACATTGCGAAGCTTGCTGATTGGCTCGACCGTTAGCTGGGTCGTTGCGATGGCCACGTTGGCATTAACCGTTCGGTCGATCGTACGAGTCGACGCACGCAGTTTGTTGACGGGAACCGACCAAGATCAATCGGCAACGATCTCGCAAAAAGGAAAATCACGCCGCGTGTCGCGGTTGCGGATCGCGGCGATTTCACTGGGCGTGCTAGCCGTGATCGTCGCGGCATTGGGCGCCCAGGCGGGTGGTCAAGCCGCAGCAGGTGGCTTTGTGGGCGGCGGCATGTTGTTGCTCGTCGCCGCACTGACGCTGGTCTACAGTCGACTAAAACAGCCGCATCTGCGGTCCAACGATTCGGTCGCCACACTTTCCTCGTATCGATCGCTCGCGACGCGAAACGCCGCACGGCATCCGCTGCGCAGCACGTTGACGATCGGGTTGATGGCAACCGCTGCATTTTTGATTATCGCCATCACAGCATTTCGCCTGCGGCCGACCGAAGCGGGCAGCGGCGGTTTCGACTTTGTCGCACAAACCGCTCAACCGCTTTATCGCGACTTTGCCAATCCTCAAATCCGCGAGGACTTGATGGGCAAAGACGCCGCGGAGATGGCCAATGCAATCGTGGCCCCAATGCGAATGCGAGCCGGACAGGACGCGAGTTGCAATAACTTGTACCAAGCGACCAGCCCCACCGTGCTGGGCGTTCCCGCGTCGTTTGCCACCCTGTTCCATGAAAACCCCAATCGTTTACCCGGTTTTGAATGGGCTAAATATGCGGCGGTTGCGGAAGGCCAATCGCCTTGGGAATTGCTTTCGCCCGCAGCCAAGGGAACCGCAGAAGACCCGATTCCTGTGATCATCGATTTGAACACCGCGATGTGGAGTCTGCAGATGCAAAAGGGAATCGGTGAAACCAAGGCGTTTGAGTTTGAACCTGGCAAACCGCTGTATCTAAAAGTGGTGGGGCTGTTATCGAACACGCTACTGCAAGGCAAATTGCTGATCGGTGAATCCAATTTCGAAACGCAGTTTCCCAATCTCAGTGGCTATCGCTACTTCCTGATTGATGCGGAACCGGACAAGATGGCTCAGGCCGCTTCGGCGCTCGAAAACCGGCTGGGCGATGTCGGGATGGACGTTTCGCAAAGCGAATCGATTCTGGCGAGCATGATGGCGGTGCAAAACACCTACCTTCGTACGTTCCAAAGTCTCGGGGCGTTGGGATTGCTACTGGGAACGGTCGGATTGGCGATTGCTCAATTGCGTAGCGTGCTGGAGCGGCGTAGCGAATTGGCGGTCTTGCGAGCGATCGGGTTTACTCGCCAGCGATTATCGGCCATCGTGCTGCGTGAAACCAGCATCCTGCTGTTGGTGGGCATCGGTTGCGGAGCGGTCTGTGCGATGTTGGCGGTGTTGCCGTACGGCATTCTAAGCGGGATAAATCCACCTTGGATCGAGCCACTGTTGATTGTGATGGGTATCGTCGTCTTCGGGTTGCTGGCAGGATTGTTAGCGGTGCGTCAAGTCGCAAAAATGCCGCTGCTTGACTCGCTACGCGGAGACTAGGAACGAATGCAGATTGTCCCCCACCCCCTGACCAAAGCTTCCCATCACATTGCGATGGACGAAGCGTTATTGCTGATCGCGGAAGAGCAAACGTCCAACGCGGCAGGAACATGCGAGTTCATTCGCGTCTGGGAATTCGAGCACCCCACGGTCATCGTCGGGCGATC
>CAXBHV010000668.1:0-4793 GCA_963974855.1 uncultured Rhodopirellula sp.
CGGATACCGATCCGGCGGCATTTCGATCGGAATCGGTCGTGGCGTTGGCATCGGTGGATTGGGTTATCGTGGCTTCGGTTGGTAATCACTCATTTCCGATTTCTCTAAAGAGCTAGCAATCACAGATTTGCGAAGATGTATCGCGAGGGAAGCTCCTCGCGTTGGTGGCCATGTCAAGCTGCAGACACCTAGTAGCTGAAAAGGAAGCCGCACCCAGAGCTAGATTTTACTCAGGATTGTTATCGTACTCAGCGTTGTCCGAATGATTGTCGGCAAACCGGTCGCTTGGACGCGAGAACCCGACTCGCCGATTGATTGAATCCCTAGGAAGGCTGTTGTCAAACTGCTATTTCGCGTCACGCTGGGGCATCGTTTGCAGCGGGAACGATTTCAGATTTTTTGCCACTGGCTTGCGAAATTTTTGTGGAGCCTGGTCGACTTGCTCGGCGGCCGTATGCCAAAGCCCGCTTAGTTCTTCGGTCAACTCGGGCTGTTCCGCCGCAAGATCATTCAGCTCTGAACGATCCTTGGCAATGTTGTAAAGTTCCCAACATCCCCCTTCGGCCGAGACCGCCTTCCAATCGCCACGTCGCAACGCACGGTTATCGGAAAATTGAAAATAGAGCCACTCGTGCCCCTTACGCTGCTGCCCTTTTAGAATCGGCAATAACGAAACGCCCTGAATCGGTGTTGTTCGTTTGCCATCAAGCTCGTCAGGATATTTTGCGTCGGCCACGTCCATGCATGTTGCCATCAGATCGATCAAATGCCCCGGTTGATGACTGATCGTCCCCGCTTCGGCCTTCAATCCGTTGGGCCAATGTGCGATCAGCGGTGACGAGATGCCACCTTCGTGCTGGTTTTGTTTGTACCAGCGAAACGGAGTGTTGCCCACATGCGCCCAACCGACATCGTAACACCAGTAAGATTTGGGATCGCTGGGATCAAGCTGTTTGCCTTGAGTTCGATCGAAGGGACACGCTCCGTTGTCCGAACAGAGCAGGATCAGTGTGTTGTCATAGACTCCTTTGTCTTTCAGATGTTTGACGAGTCGGCCAATGTTTTGATCGACACAATCCACCATTGCCGCAAACACTTCCATGCGAGCTTCCTCCCACGCTCGTTCCTCATCGTTTAATTCGTCCCAGGCGGGGATGTAGTCTGGTCGCGAACTCAGTTTGAATGAAGGATCGATCACACCTTCGTTCAATTGTTTGGCGTAGCGTTGTTTGCGAATTTCATCCCATCCCGCCGCGTAGCGACCTTTGTACTTTGCAATGTCGGCTTTCTTTGCCTGCAGTGGATAATGCGGCGCATTGAAGGCAATGTACTGAAAAAATGGTTTTCCACTTTCGATCCCCTCGTCGATGAACTGTTTTGCAAAGTCAACGTTGACATCAGTGGTGTAAAAATCATCTCCGAAATCGGACCATGATTCGCCGTTCAACCGAAACGTGCCGTCGCCGACGAAGTAATTGGTCGCTCCTGATAAGTGGCCCCAATAACGCATGAAACCGCGGTCGGTCGGCTGCTGATCCAAATGCCACTTACCGGCCATCGCTGTGAAGTAGCCATTCTGCTGCATGACCTCAGCAACCGTGATCGCCTTGTCCATCTTTGCATTGCCTGCTTGGAACGGGTACTTGCCGGTCAACAAGCAAATTCGCGATGAGTGGCATTTCGCAGTGTTGTAAAACTGGCTCATCCGCAAACCTTCACGGGCCAGCGCATCGACATTCGGCGTTTCAATTTCGCTGCCGTAGCATCCAAAATCCGAGAAGCCCAGGTCATCGACCATTATCAAGACGATATTGGGCCGTTCGTCGGCAGCGACCACCGCAGGGGCGACAAGCATCCACAACGCGGCGACACTGTAAAGAAAACGATGGAGCATCGAAGAAACTCGCAAGCGAGGATAGAGAGGGACACGGGAAGACACGACGAGAACGTTATTAAACCATGTTTAGAGAGCGTCCGGCTCAGGAAAATCATAACCCGAAGCGTAGGCGAGGGACCGAATCAAGGTCTATTTCTCCAAGCTTACGTTTTTTGCCGTCGCGCTTTGAAGCCACTGAGTGGCGGCAGCATTTAGCATGTGGCGTGAGCACTAGTGCTGCGTCGCAGCTAAGAACTAGGTTTGCTGGTAGCGGAAGTCGTCAAGACTTTCGTTGTATTTGCCTGCGGATCCGAAACTCTCTCGCGAGTTCCGCTACCCTAAAAGTAAGCTGCGACGCAGCACTAGGAAAATTTATGCTTCGGGTTTTATTGACGGTGAATTGGCGTTGTCCACCTAGGCGAGTCGGAATCGACCATCGCCATACAAAATGTAGTTGGCCCAGTCGTTTTGCTCAGCAAGGGCAAGCTTTTTTCGTGCTTCGGTCACCGAATCACGAAGGGTCAAACCGGCGGTCAAGCCATTGTAGATACTCAGGGCGAACGTCGCAGCCGCTTCGTCTTTGACCTCCCAAAACGTGCCGATAAATGCTTCGACACCACTTCGCAACACCATCTCGGCGAGCGAATAACTGGCGTGTTGCTGCGGTTTCGTTTCGCCCCGGACACGCCCCGCTTCACAGGCATTAAAAATCACGACCCGTGGGATTGGCGTGAGCGAGCTCAAATCTTGAGCGGTTAAAATCTCGTTTCCTTTCAGCAGAAGCCCTGATCGAGTCCGATCGTTTTCATCAAAAAACGCATGACCACAATAGTGCAACACGTCGACTTGCTGAAGCATTCCGATGACGGCTTCTCGCGTCGCTGGTTCGTCACCATCTCCTTCCCCCAGACAGATCAACTGCACATCGTTGCCCATCGCAACAAGCGTTCGCTTGATGGCGAGTCCCTCGCGACGGGCTCCAGCAAGGTTATTCGTGGGATCAATGACCAAGCCCACACTCAATTTTCGCGACAATCGAGGGCCACCAAACGAAGTCGATATCCGACTTCCTCCCACCGCTAACCAACGGTGAATACCACCACGAATTGCAGGTGCTCCGTCGACCAAATCGCCACCCCCAAACCGCATCATTTCAAAAGGGATCTGCGAAGCAGCGGCATTATGTGTGATAGCGATCGGGCAATTCTGGCACTGTTGCCAAAAATCATCGACGTTGTCGGCAAATAGTAGACGTGCCAATTCTTTCCCACGTTGACGGATCTCTGCTTGGCTCGGAGTCTGCTTTCCACTAGCCCCCGACCCTTTTGCAAAGTGAAGGAGCGTTTGCGGATCGAGTTCCACGGCATGAGTCCAGGCGACGCCGGTCCCTCGCTGAGGCAACGCGGTCACGTCAAGCAGGCCATTTTTATATTTGATCGTCAGATTGAACCAGGGATAGGCCGTTGGCGGATCGGCTTGAATAGGCTTCAAGACCGTCGTTACATCAGTGTCGTCATGCTGTCGTAACACTTGTAGCAACTGGTTGAACCTGTCTTCGTCGGCTTCGACCCATTTGATCAACAAGTCATCCGGATGACTCTTAAATCCAGCTAACATTGCTTGCACTGCGTCTTCGTATCGATTTAGTGTTGAACCACCAAACGTAACAACGGCAAGCGAGTGGAAACCTTCGGCGCGGCACTTTAGCATCATCTCTCTGGCGCCATCGATAATCGCCTCACGCACTTTCGTCATCGTTTCATTATTCTCGGACACTTTGCCGAGCGAGACGGCGCAGAGATAATCTACATCGAGTTGGTCACTGCGAACGCCAATCAAATTGCCAGATTGCGATTGAGCCTGACGCACCATCCCGCCAGTGATCCGATCGATCGCTGCACCGGCACCTTGTGGATCGACGTCATCAAACACTGGCAACGCCAACACGTCGGCACGGGTTACCGAGGTAACGTTGCCATGAATCGCCTCGATTCGAAGTTTGCCCTCACGAACGGTTCGCAACGCCCGCCATCGCATCAGTCCCTCGGAAACGAGCGAGCTCAACAAAATCGGGTCGGTCGCACTCCAGAGCACTTCGTTTTGTCGTCGATCAAGTCCATTAAATTTTCGCCACTGCGTGTCATCATCGCCAAGAGTCTTTGCAAATTTGGCTATCGATTTTGCTAACGCCAGCAAATTTGCGGGCAGATTCAATTGACCACGTTTTGGATGATGGTCGAAATCCCATACGAGGCTGGCGAAGCGGCGATTGCCACCGTAGGTTCGCTCGTCCCAGAACGCATCGCCGTCTTCGCGTTGCTGCATCAAACGGGTCAATCGGCCTGTCAGGCCGCCAAATCCGCCGCACAAATAGACAGGCTGGCCCGTCTGGATTGCTCGGTATACCTCTTCGGCAATCCCGGGGAATCGACCGCCGTAACCCGCGCCACGTTCGATGTCTCTTGGCAAAGTTTGCCCCCCAATTGCGACTCGGGCATCGGTCTCGGCGGTCATCGCCGCTCTCATTTCCGAATACACCAATCCAAACGGAAGCATCGCGAGTTCTTCAGTCGAGAAAATCCTAGCATCCACCAGATCTCTTGACTTACCGAGGTGCCGAATTTGACAACGGACCGCTTCCGGGACGTTCTCAAGCTTCGAAGTGGCCGCTTGAAATACACGTAATCGTTGAGCCGGACTGATTGCAGTTTCGTTGTACGTTTCGATCAATTCGCCCAGCAGCGGTGCCATCGATGTCGCACGACCCGTCTTGAAACCACCGCCGTAACTGATCGATGCTCCACCCCCGATCAGAACTCGGGTAATTTGAACGGTGGCGTCCTGTAAATGCAGCGGCGTTTGGCCCAGGCGAAAGTCGTCTGCGCGAAAATTCGAAACTGAAAATCCGACTCGAATC
>CAXBHV010000669.1:0-4787 GCA_963974855.1 uncultured Rhodopirellula sp.
CACTGCGATTTGGATTTCGATTAAATCAACAAGCCGTCAAGAGTTTCGGTCATTCCTGAAAACGAATGTCTTGACGACGTCTGCTACAATCGAAATGCGTCACTTTTAAATCAGCATCGGAGACGTCGGACGACAGAAACGATAGCAATTCATCTGCCATCACGGGCCCAATTGTCTTCTGCGGACTACGGATCGGGCAACCCGCCCAGCAGCAAGATACATTAAGATTACGTTTGTATTACAAACGTCGTTAGCCTGGAAAATTCTAACCGGGTTACCCAAAACGTGCCCAACGACCTCGCTACCCATCTGGACAAACGCCTCGGCCGGCTCGAGGTTTGCGCTGGAATATCGCTGCATTCTTCGGAAATCCAGGGCGGCGATTGGCTCGAATCGCCCGCTCCGCTCGTTGCAGTGACCTCAAGCCGGTTGGGCCGCGATCCCTATTTGCACCGTTGGGTTTGTCAATTTCTATCCCGACGAATGCTCGAACTTCGCCACAGCCGATCGCCGTTAATCGTTGCAGCGGGCTCGGCAATCGAGCCGCTTGCCACGCGAGCTGCCGAACTGTTCCATGTCCCAATCGTCAAATTGGTTGTGAACAAGGACGACAGGGACTCCGGCGAACACGCGAACGTCTGCGAGATTCAATCGTCCGAACCGCTCTCGCGTGACGCGGTGCTGATTGGCATCGCGGATCGCATTGATGCGTTGTACGTGCGACGAGGCGGCAAGATTGACACCCAGCTAAG
This sequence comes from uncultured Rhodopirellula sp., assembly GCA_963974855.1. Lineage (GTDB taxonomy): Bacteria > Planctomycetota > Planctomycetia > Pirellulales > Pirellulaceae > Novipirellula. Next base: position 753 of record CAXBHV010000669.1, read on the forward strand.
AACTCGAATCGCGGCACTTCACGACACGTCGACGCGTGTTGCCGTGATCGCCGACCTGCCGTCCGCCGCGGCGGAGTTGATTGCCGAAGGTGCGATTGGTTGGTATTTGACTCGTCCTTCCCGCATTGCCAATGGTGAAAATCCAAAGGTCGTTAATCCATCCGCACACTCACATATTGACCACGCCGAGATGAGCGACACTGACTGGACCCGATCCGATGGCCAGTGGTTGACGCACACGACCCGTAGCTGCACGGGGCCCTGGCCTGGCCAAACCGAGCATCAATATCAAGACGAATTGCTGCTCTCGCGATCCAGTGAAAGTGAAACGTTTGCGTCCGGGAACAGTCCCCTGCAAACGCTTGCCCGGATCGTTCGCAGTGGTGTCATCGTTGCCAATGCGATCACCAGCTCAAAGAAATACCCGGTCGTCTGTTTCTCTGAAGTCCCGTTGGCAGACCGGCTACACAAACGCAAATTCCGCTCGCACCTCGGTCGCTGGGATGACGAGCCGTATGGAATTGCGATCCGCTTGGATGCGGCAAAGCGACTCGGGCTGAAACCAGTAATCTACGGTGACCCCAAGCAGCGGACGCAGCTTGCCGAGGAGGACCAGTATCGCTTTCAGGCGAAAGGAAAAACGTTCGATTGGACTCAGGAGCGTGAATGGCGATCCGACCGGTCGGTTGACCTGACGCAGCTCGACATCGACGACGTGCGAATATTCTTGCCCGACGCCGAACAAGCCGAATCGCTGCATCCGATCGCCGATTGGAAAATGACGCTGCTGGGCGATCACCCGGCGTCGCCCGAACCGCCTCGGTAATTGTAAAGATTCGCAGAAGGCAAATCAGGTTTGGGATTCGCTCGGTACCGTTTCAAAACCAGGCTCATTGGTCTACGCTGTGCACAAACAATTAAGTGGGCATTGACGACTGCTGAAGCTCGTCACGGGTGAATCCTCAACGAAAGAGACAAATCATGCTTTACGCAGTGATCATGGCAGGCGGCAGCGGAACCCGATTCTGGCCCGCCAGTCGAACGCTTCGTCCTAAACAATTGCTAACGTTGCACGGGGATCGCACGATGATCCAATCGACCGTCGACCGACTTGGCGATCTCGTTCCTGCATCACGCCAGATGGTTGTCACGAACAAAGTTCTAGTGGATGCGATCGCTGAGCAATTGCCATCGCTGTTGCCTAAGAACATCGTTGGCGAACCGTGCAAGCGCGACACCGCTCCTTGCGTCGGCCTGGCGGCGGCCATCATGGCGGTGATGCCATCGGACCACGTGATCACGTCGCACGAAGCGTTCCAGGCGGCGATTGCCACGGGCGAAGCGTTGATCAAGCAAGACCCGACACGAATTGTGACCTACGGAATCCCGCCCACCTACGCAGCCGAGTCGTTTGGTTACGTTGAACGCGGCGAACCCATTGCCACCGACAACGCGTCGGTCTACCAAGTCAAACAGTTTCGCGAAAAGCCTGATGGCGAAACCGCTCGTCGTTACGTTGCGGCGGGTTCGTTTTACTGGAACAGTGGTATTTTCTTGTGGCGAGCGTCTACCATCCTCGACGCTTTGCAAAAGAACGAGCCCGAGATGTATTCGCACATTGCCGCGATCGCCGACCGGATTGGCAAACCCGACTACGCCGAGACGCTCGAGAAAGAATTCGCAGCAATCCAAGGCAAATCGATCGACTACGCCGTCATGGAGCAATACCCAAACGTCGTCGTGATCGAAGCCGAGTTCCCGTGGGATGACGTCGGCAGCTGGCAAGCGTTGTCGCGTTTGCACGAGGCGGACGAGGCCGGCAACACCGTCGTCGGATCGCACGTTGGCATCGACAGCAGCGGCTGCATCGTGAACACGCACGACGGCCACACCGTGGTCACAATCGACGTCGATGACTTGATCATCGTGCAAACCCCCGACGCAACCTTGGTCGCGCCAAAGCACGCCGAAGAACGCGTCCGCGAAGTCGCGAAGCAGTTAAAAGAAAAGGGCTTAGAAGGGTTGCTATAACGTCGAGGACTCCGCGTTCCTTTGGCGATCAACCCGCTACACCCTCACGTCTGGTGCATCACATTGCACCTTAGCTTTCCGGGGGATCAACAAAAGTGAAGTTTGGAACCGCCTCGGGGCTCTGCTTGCTGAGCACTCGAATGGTGTAACCCCCATAACACTTATTTCCCTGAACAATCATCCAGTCAGTGACAGCAGATCGGTCCACCGTTTTCACGTCCCCCAATTTCAATTCTGGAATCCCCCTCGGATCGTTTGCGCATTCGCCGGTGACTTGGTTACCCGCAATCTTGGTGGGTGAAAACCAAATGTGCTCAAACTGCCCATCGGCAGTGGGCAACGCAAACTTGACGCTGTAGCCATCACTGTCCATCGTTTCCCAGTTAGCCTCGAAGAAATCAAAGGTTTCTTGAGCCTTCGCAATGGCTGCGTTCATATCCGCGTCGTCACCTGCGACGTCGATCACTCCGATTCCGCCGCTCGACGAATTGGGCGATTCGGAGCACCCCATGCTCACCGCAAAAGCAACAAGAGTAGTCACTAGAAATATCATCTTGGGCATTCAATTAATCTCATCTGGAACGATTGGAGCACTACCGCAGCAGCGGAATAATCTTAGAGCTATCGGGCATCTGGCGAATCACATTGCAGATTGTCTGCATCAACACACAAATCGACAAAATTTCGAACTGACCGCTATAGGTTTTGCATTTATTATCGCACGTTGGTTGAATCTGCGTTCATGCCAACGGATTCACACCACTGGTTCCGAGGCTCCTTCCTGGTAACCCAATGAATTGCAGGCTATCGTCTGCCGAGCGAGAGCAGACAAGGCAGGAGACTCGGTACAATCGTTTTTCGAAACGGCATCCTGGGGGACTCTCTCTCGATAGTCTGGCTGACAGCTACTTGGCAAACTGGACGCTGATCTGGTCTTTGATGTCGACATCCAATCCGTTGATTTGGTCGATGAGCTTTTGTGTTTCACTTCGCAATTCAGCACCGCGGTACCGCTGGCTCAAACGCGATAGTTTGTCCACCGATTGTTTTTGCTCCAACAGCGGCCCGATTTCAATTTTGAAAAGCGTGACTTGGTCTTCGTTGTGAAAACGGGCATTGGTTTCACCGATTCCACTTTCCAATTCCACGAATAACCCCATTCTCGCATCCTTCAAAACTTCGCTCATGAACTTTTCCATCTGCGAACCGGTGATCGAAACCACGCCAGGCGATTTTGGCTCTTCGGCGAACGGATCTTTGGTTGCCTGCTGTGGTTGCTTATTTGCATTCGCCTGAAGCTGATGGTCCCAGTCGCGTGAAATCAGCAAGCGGTCGCCTTGAAGCTGAAACCGCGTGCCTTCGGTAAAGGAAAGAGCTTCACGCGGCCCGGGCTTGGACGAATCGGCTTCTGTGCCGTCTGTGTTTTCGGCATCGTCTTTGGATTGACGTCCAAGTCCAAACAACTTGTCACTGAGGACCAACTCGTTGACGTCGTCAAAGGCAAACACGACTTCAAAACCTTTCCAGCCTTGCGGATTGGTTTTCGCTTCCACCGATTCCACTCGCACGCCCTTGCCTAAACTTTCGGCCATAGCCTGCAGCTTTTCCTCCGCCGGCACACCCTCGTTAGCGTCTTTCTCCGACGACGATTCTTGCTTGGCACTGCCGATCGAAAAACCGATAGTGGTCTTCTGTTGGTAGCTTCGCACGTGAACTACGCCGCTACCGTCACGTTTGACCTTCACTACCACCGACTCTTCGATACACCCCACCAACATCAACATCGCCAAACAAACCAACCCACCCGACAAACACTTTGACATCAACTTGGTCATAACGAAGCTCTGCTCACGAGTATGCGGAAGTCGTCAAGTATAACGCAAACGCAGGGTGTCTGGACTGACAAAGCCGGTGGGTTGCCGGCCCGGTGGCAGCGAGTGAAACGTTCGCATTTGACCGGGCAGCTTGCGGGCTGTTGACTTAGTGAGCCGTGACGCGTGAGCG
>CAXBHV010000670.1:0-4779 GCA_963974855.1 uncultured Rhodopirellula sp.
CAGGGGAGGTGAAATTGGTTTTACCCTCCCACTGGGAGGGTCGGCCGCACGAAGCGGCCGGGGAGGGTTGGTGAATTCTTGCTGGCACGATCCACTTCTAACACTGCGAGCCCCCACCCAGAGTCGGCTCCCGCCGCCTCTGACCTCCCCAGAAGGGAGGTGAGGAAGAGGACTGGGGTTGACGCCGCAGCGGGCTCGTCTTCATTTCCGAAATTTTGGTATGATTCCGGGCATGAGTACAGAAGAAAAAAAAACATCGGAACTTTCATTGACGCAGGCCACTGAGATGTTGCGGGGGGCGATCGGGCAGATAAAGTTTGCTCGTAATTACACGTTGGAATTGCTGGCAAATACTCCGCAAGAGCTCTGGTTCAAGATCCCCGCGGGGATGCCGACCAATGTGGCTTGGCAAGTCGGTCATCTTGCGGTCAGCCAATATGGTTTGTTGATGTTTCGCATTCGGGGGCGAGGCCCCGATGATCTGGAGTTGATTCCAGGCAAATTTCGCAAGGCGTATGGCCGCAGCAGCGTGCCGAGTGACGACCCTTCGTCGCAGCCGACGGCTGACGAATTGTTAGCTCGGTTGGCCCAAGTGCACGAGCAGTCGATGCAGGTGCTCGATGCGGTAACGCCTGAGGTGTTGCTTGAGCCTGTCGATATGCCCTACGCCGCGTATCCCAACAAACTCGGTGGCGTTCTGTTCTGTCCGATCCACGAAGGTATCCACGCAGGTCAACTTGGCGTTTTGCGGCGAATGCACGGACTCGAGCCGGTACGGTAAGTGCCCGCTAACCGTTCACGCGATCGTCGTTGATCGCTCCGCCGATCAAACGTTTTTGAAAACCGTTAAAGCATGGCGTTTGAATTGAATCGAAATCTATCTAACGACGAAGTATAAAAATCAACATGGATGATTCATCTGCTGCGACATCGGGAACGCGTCGCCGACTGATTCTGATGCGGCATGCAAAAAGTGACTGGGCTGACGAAGGACTGTCGGATCACGATCGTCCCCTCAACAAACGCGGCAAGCGTGATGCACCGCAGATGGCCGAGTGGCTTCGCGAGATCGATTGCCTGCCTGATGTCGTGCTCAGTTCGTCAGCGGTACGAACGCGAGAAACGATCGAACTAATGCAGGACTCGTTTCGCTCGGACGTTGTCGTTGGCTATAGCGAATCGTTGTACCTTGCGACGCCTGAGGCAATGTGCAGTGTGATCAGTTCGGACAGCTGTGATGCGTCGACCGTGATGGTGCTCGCGCACAATCCAGGGATGGCGTATCTCGTTTCGCAGTTGGCGGGACAAATGGTTGACATGCCGACTGCCGCGATCGCTATTTTCGACGTCTCCATCGCGGATTGGAGCAAGTTTCGGCTTAGTAGCCCGGTGAAGCTGGAACATTTCATGCGACCGAAGGCTTTGTAGAACATGCTCACACCAAATCGATGGTGGTTCATTCTGCTGGCTGTTCTGATTGGTCATTTCGGCATCCATTTGGCGATCTACAATCGCATCAACGGCTTTGGAATGCCACGCCGCACGATCAAGCGAATTGTCAAAGTCTTTTTCGTCTCGGCGATCACGCTACCTTTGATACGTTTCGGCAACTGATCGTCGACCCGCATGCGAGCGTCTACTTTCCACTCGTTTTGAACGCGTATGGCGTGCTCTGTTTAGCAAGTTGGTTTGTGTTGGGAGTGCCCTGGCTGCTGTGGCGACCGGTCCTTGGGGTCGAGTGGGTGCATGCCGAACGCAAAGTCGAAGTGGTCGATGTGCAGAGAGCGGTCAATCGATCGTTAGCGCTAACATCAAAATGCAAATTTGAATCTAAGTTTCCACTGAATCAAATCTTTGATTTGGCGATCGAGCAGATCACGCTGCCGGTGGCGGGATTACCGGCCAAGTTGGATGGATACCGGATCTCGCATTTGAGCGACATCCACTTGACCGGCGATGTGCATCCGGACTACGCCAAATACGTCGTCACGCGAGCGAACGATTGGCGGCCTGACATGATGGTGATCACAGGCGATATCATTGACCGACAACCGTGCGTTGATTGGTTGCCCGAGATCTTTGCCGCGGCCGATGCAGCGGACGGCTGCTACTACGTGCTCGGCAATCACGACATTCGTATCGAAGACTCGCGGCAAACGCGTCAGGCAATGGATTTGGCGGGTTGGACCGATCTGGGATCCGATTCGGTGCTCTGCAATTTGCGAGGCCAGTCGGTTCGGATCATCGGCAACGAGTACCCTTGGTTTGATCGTCCCGAGCTGGATCCCAACTGCGAGGACGAGTTTCGGATTTTGGTCAGCCACAGTCCCGATCAAATTTGGTGGGCACGCCGACATGGCATCCAATTGATGATGGCTGGACACACGCATGGCGGTCAGGGGCGATTGCCGTTGATCGGTCCGATTTTGAGTCCTAGTTTTCACGGCAGCCGATTTGCGTCGGGCGATTTTTACAAACCGCCCACCACGATGCATGTCTCGCGCGGCCTCGGCGGCGTCCACTTGATGCGAATCCACTGCCGCCCCGAATTGTCGCTGATCACGTTATGCTTGCCGTGACCAACTCCCTTATCCAGCTCAATAGGAGTCATTCAACAGAATGATCTGAGCTGACGGCTAGCGGGCTGTCGATTTGAACAAAACACAAATTGCGATGGTGAGCCGTGGGCCGTAAGGCACCGGGTAGAGCGTGGGACCCGGCCGCTCACGCGCGAGCGGCTCACTAAATCAACAGCCCGCTAACACCGTCGGCTCACAGGATGATCGACGTTTCACCGGTAAATACCAAGCGACCTGCTTAGTCACTCGACTTTGTAGGGCTTAGCCAGCGATGTCGGCACGCAAACCGCGGCGCGATGTTGGACCGAAACTGCGTCAATTGACGGAAATGTAGGAAGTCGTTTTCAGGTGCGAGTTATCATGGTGAAAACGTGGGCAATCATTGCGGCAATCACACCGACGGCAGCTGTATATTTCGGAATTTCATAGTAGGGAAACAACCGTTTGTGATTCCCCCAGAACCAGTGGAAATGCATGAACAATCCGATGCCGATGAGCAGCAGTCCGAAAGTAACGGCGTGCGTGCCCGAGATCTCAACCCACAGACCTCGCCCCAGCGGTCGAAATCTCCGGGTCGTGATATTTAGCGTTGCAGCCCGCTGCGTGATGCAACAGGAAACACCGTAGAGCGTCACCACTGCCGACAACAACGCGCCTACACTCCACATCTGAATAGGGCCACCGTTCGGAGGCTCCGTTAGTCGATCGGCAAGGTCAAACAAGGCTTGATTGTGTCGCATCGCGGTTCCGAAAGTGCTCGCGTGAGTCTGAGATCCACTATCACGGGCACACTTGGATGGCTCGTGGGGCGCGAGTTTGACGAATTCGGATTAGGTTGACGACATCTTTGCAAACGCGCCATTGCAATGCAGAATCCCGCTGACTTCGCTTCCATCGGCGTTTTTTGGTGAGCATTCCTCGGGCATCATTTCGATGGGGCGGTGGTGAAGATGGGAAAACGCAATGCGAAAGCATTCACGAGTCTGAGCCAAATAAAGTGTCAAACAGTTCACGACACTTCGCTAATCACGCTTTAGCGATTTTTTCTAAGCTCTCCGCCTAAAAGTTTTGCTCCAGCGGCTTGGCTCGGGTGCGGGGCCTTGACGTCGTCGTCGGCGCGCGTATTGGTAACCTGGGATGAAAAAACATCCACCTCCGACAATCCCAAATATCAAATGAGCCCAGGGTGGATACAGCGTCATCAAGACCGATGCAATTAACAATGCTGCGGTCTGGATGTAAAAAGCACCGGTGAACATGCCCGCTTTGACTAGAAAGACCATTGCGCTGACGACGCCCAACATCGGTGATAGTGCGAGTACGGGTAATTCGAGCCACCACTCCAGCGGAAACAGCAACGCGATCGCCATCATGCTGGCGCCCCACACGTGGGCCACTTGTCGTTCAATAAACGTGACCGGTCCCATCCGTTTACGCATTCGCCAAAAGACCGCTGCCCAGGCCCCCAAACCAATCGTCCAAACCGCAGGGTAAACCATGCGGTTGGTGATGCCATGATAATCCAGTTGCCATGTCAACAAACAAGCAACCAATAGCACCAGCGAATGCCACATCCATAACAGCCCCCAATTTTCCAGGATGGCGGCATGATGCGTCTCGCGGAACACTCGCGCGACCACTTGTCCAAACCGACCACTGCGGGCAGCGACCGGTTCGTCGGCAAGATAAGCTTCCAAGTCGCTGGCCAACGCGGCAGCCGACTCGTAACGCAAATCGATCGGTTTTTGCAGACAGCGAACCACAATCATTTCCAAGTCGCGATCCAAACTTGGCCGCAGCGCTCGCGGCGGACTGGGGTCTTGCTCAATGACCAGCATCACCAATTGCATCGGTGTCTCGGCAACAAACGGCGAGCGTCCAGTCAAGGCAAAATAGAGTACACAGCCAAGGCTATACACATCACTCGAGGGTCCGACCATGTCGCGGCGATTACCTGCTTGTTCAGGCGACATGTAGGCAGGGGTGCCCACCAACATACCACTGCGAGTCAGATCGGCTTGGGATCCCGATTGTTTCGCCAATCCAAAGTCGGTGATCATCGGCAATCCATCGCGAGGCAATAAGATATTGCTTGGCTTGATATCGCGATGCAGCACGCCAGCGTCATGAGCGAACTGGATCGCGCGAGCGACAGTGGCGACAATCTGAGCCGCTTCACGCTGCGGCATCGGACCATTGG
>CAXBHV010000671.1:0-4767 GCA_963974855.1 uncultured Rhodopirellula sp.
ACTCGTTGCCTCGTCCACTACGGAAGACGCCGCCAGTTATTCTTCCGACGGTCCTAATCGACGTATAAAAACTCGTTGGTACTAAACATGGCTTGGCAGGCACTCGCCAGCGCCAATCGGTGGGCGGCGGCAGGAGTCAGTTTTGAGTTGCGGGCTCGAAACACGGCAGTTTGCTTCTCGACGAATTCCATCATTTCGACCAGGACCGTGTTCTCAATCGAGTTGCCGAAGCATTGTTTCCATGCTTGCGAGATCTGTTCCGCTGGATCGTCGTCCACACGGATCATTTGATCGGCCAGTCGCTCGGCATGGTCGATCGCAAATTGGCTGTTCATCATCAGCAGCGATTGAGGGGCGACATTGGAAAAATTGCGTTCGGTGCAGTTAGGGGACACGGTCGCAATGTCGAATGTTTCCAAGACCGCCAAGGGACGACTGCGGCGAACTTGAACATAGACACTTCGTCGTGACACTCCTTCGAAATCGCTGTCTTCACCCGTCGGTTTGCGTTCGCCATCAAGCTTTTCTTTGCCTAGCACGATTTGCCCTACCGCGTCCTCTTTGACGGGCACCGGAGGTCCGTGCATCTCGCTTGTCATGGCGCCGGTTGCGGCAATCATCGCGTCGCGAATCGCTTCGGACTCCAAGCGGCGAATCGACATTCTCGCATACAGCCGATTGTCGGGATCGACGCGGTCAAGCTTTTCGGTGCGATGTGATGCTTGGGTGTAGGTGGTCGATAACATCATCATGCGATGCATGCGTTTCAATTTCCAACCACCACGCATCAAGTCATCCGCGAGCCAGTCGAGTAATTCGGGATGCGTCGGTTCCGAGCCCAATTGTCCAAAATCGCCAGGCGAATCGACGATCCCGCGACCAAAATGGTGTAGCCATATGCGATTGATTAACACCCGAGCCAACAGCGGATGTTTGCCGCTGGTTAGATGCCGTGCGTAGGCGAGTCGTCGTCCTGTGGTCGAACGATCGGGATCATTGGCTTCGATCTGCACCGGCGTAAACGATTGCAAAACGGTCAGCTCGCCTGGGCCGACGGTTTGACCTAGCTGGTTGTGATCGCCACGAATGAATAGGTGGGACTCGGGCGTATGATTGACGGGTTCGTTCAACACACGCAAAAAGTTTTCTTTGGGGGCGGTGCTGCGGATTTCGGCGATTTCACTCTGCAGGTCGGCGAGTTCTTTTTTCGAATCGAGTTTTCGACAAATCGCCGCAGCTTCGCGATACCGCTGGATTTCGGCAAAGCCCGTGGGATGATGCTGTTCGAGCGATTTCGCAGTGACAACCACGTCGGGGGACTCGGCCGCGAGTTTTTTCTGTGCTTCGGCGATGTATCTGGCTTCGCGTTCGGCAGCCGCGTCTTCGATATCATTGGCTCGGCGTGCTCGCTGTTGCGAGTACAGGTACAGCGATCCCGCTGAGATGCTGGCGACGCTTGGATACTCGGCCAGCAACGCGACTTGCTCAGCAGTCCGCTTCGCTTTTTCGGTTTGGTAGGCTGCTTTTAACGGCTCTCGTTTTTCATCGGGAACGACCAGCAGTTCTTCGTATAGCGTTCGATCGAGATGTTCTTGTTGCCGCCGCGTGCGTGCTGCGGTCGCTTCGTTGGCTCGTGCTTCGACTGCGGCACGGGCCTGCTTGTCCGCCTCGGTGTAGAGCGAGATCCGTCGTTGCAGCGGGGTTTTCCATTTCTTCCAATCCAGCGCAGGTTCGAAGATGGCTCGCAGGCGATGGTAGTCCGCTTGGCTGATCGGATCGTAACGATGGTCGTGGCAACGGGCACAGCCGACCGTCAGTCCCAACAGTGATGTCGAAACAATGTCGATGGTGTCCGCAATCGTCGAGTTGATAGCGAGGTCCCGTTCTGCTCCTCCGGCAGCCGTTCCATCCGGTGCCATCCGGAGGAACCCGGTCGCCGCGAGTTGGGCAATCCGCTGCGGTGTTAACTCGCCAATTCCGTCCGCATCATCAACCAACTCGTCGCCCGCCAACTGCTCGACAATGAATTGATCGAGCGGTTTGTCAGCGTTAAAACTGTCGATCACGTAGTCGCGATAGAAGTAGGCGAATTCTCGCTCGACGTCGGTGTTGGTGTAGCCGTCGGAGTCGGCGTAGCCCGCGACGTCCAACCAATGCCGGCCCCAGCGTTCGCCATATCGAGGCGACGCTAACAATCGGTCGATCAGATCTTCGTAGGCATTGGGACTGGGGTCATGAACAAATGCTTCGACGCTTTCGGGATCCGGCGGCAATCCCCATAGATCAAATGTCGCTCGGCGAATCAGCGTGTAGCGGTCCGCCGCCTCCGAGAAAGCGAGGCCTTGTGACTCGAGTCGCTGCAAGATAAACGCATCGATCGGCGTGGCAACGCGCGAGGAAGCGACCGCGGGAAGCTTCGGACGGGATATCGGCTGGAACGACCAGATTGCCCGTTCCTCTTCAGTGATGTAGTCGCCTGCTTCGAGCGATTCAGGTTCTTCGCGAGCGGTTTTGGCTCCTTGCTGAATCCATTCACGCAGCGTCGCGATATCGCCGTCGGATAGGTTTTTGTCACCCGGGGGCATATCGCCCGATGTGACTCGGTCTAGCAGCAGCGAATCGTCCGGATTGCCCGCCACAATCGCTTCGCCTGAATCGCCGCCTGCGACAATCCAGTGCCGAAGTCGCACGTCGAGTGCCGCCTCCTTGACGCCACTTTCACCGTGGCAGTGAAAGCAATGTGCTTTCAAGATCGGCCGAACATCTTTCTCGAACGTCAGTGGCGATGCCGAGTAGCCAGGCGTAGGACCGATGCACGTGAGGACAACGAACAGCGCAAGCGAGCGAATGGCGTTCATAGTATGGCGCGGGGTGGGATGTAGCGGCGGTAGGCAGGTGGGAATCCCAATCATAAACGAAATTACCGCGTCGCAGGGCAGGAATCTAAGTCTATGGATTGAGGAAAATCCCAAAAATCCGCGTGCCGCCGCTTACGCAACAGGCCATTCGGCCTGCCAAATTGATATTCGGCATGTATCTGCAGTTACCTCTCCACCGACGAAGGAGAATGCTGAAGTAGTCTATTTCAAATGCCTGTCATGATGCTCGCTTTCACCGCGACAGCGGTAGCTGTAGCGAGTCACCTCTCCCGGCGAAGCTGGGAGAGAGGTCGAACGGGCCCTTTAGGCCTCGTTCGGGTGAGGGCCGACCGCGCAACTTAGCGTGAAGTGGAACTCAACTTGCTCGGACGCCCTCACCCGAGCATCGCTGAAGGCTCTGCTCGACCTCTCCCAAACTGCGTTCGGGAGAGGTGGCAGAAAAACGACGCAACCAAAAATCACAACAAGCCCAAGGTTTAGCAGTTCAGGAAAACGTCAAATCGGCTGACAAACTCAAAAGACACCTGCCTACCTGTTTATTTACTGCCGGATGGCTCAAATCCCCTACGATACAGTCGCTGGCATGCTTTGAGGACGTCTGCGTTCGCGGGATCTGCGACGACGTTGACCGTTTCAAGTGGATCGACTTTGTGATCGTACATTTCTGAAGCGACGATGTTGTTAGTTTCCCAATCACGCCACTCGGTGTAGCGGTAACGTGCGGTACGCACCGACCGGCCCATGACCGCGGGGGCGTCTTTGTAGTACGCCGGACGGGGATGCTGAGTGTAAGCGGCTTGTTTCACCGTGGCGGTGGGATCCTCGAGGATGGGAACCAGACTGACGCCTTCGACGCCATCGATCTTGGGAAGTCCGGCCAACTCGGTCAGCGTCGGAGCCATATCGATCAACTCGGCCAGCGAGTCCGTCTTAGTGCCGCGATTCTGCATTTCGGGAGCCGAAAAGATCATCGGCACGGCGGCATCGAGTTCGAAGTTCGACGTCTTGGCCCACAATGTTTGCTCGCCCAGATGGAAACCATGGTCGGACCAGAACACGACGATCGTATTGTCACGCATTTTCAATGCATCCAGTTCGTCGAGCACGCGACCCACTTGCGCGTCCAGATAGCTGATCGCGGCCAAGTAGCCATGTCGCATCTCCATCACCGCGTCATCGGAGAGCTTGCGAGGATTCTTCCCTCCAACGATTTCTTGGCTGTTGTGCCATGCGATACGCGGAGCGTCTTTGGGCCACGCTGGATTCGGCGGCGGCGACAAGGCGTTGCGATCATACATGTCCCAATATTTTTTGGGCGCATTAAAGGGCGAGTGCGGCTTCCAAAAGCCGACCGCAAGCAAGAACGGTTTGTCACTCGTTTTGCGTTCTCGCAACGCGTCAATCGCCATCGATGCAATGCGGCCGTCGAAGTAGGCGTCGTCGGGAACGTCACGGCACTCACACTTGATGTCTTTGGCTAGATTCGGTGGAAGCTCGCCATCGACAACCGGTTTGTCCGAACTGTGCGTGGCAAAGTGCATTACCGCAGGCACGCTCCAGGACGCCGGATCGCCTTTTAGATCATGAACCCAATTGTGATAGATTTTGCCAATGTTCTGCGTGAAATAACCGTGGTTCATAAAGTGTTGTGGCAGCGTCACAACGTCGGGCATTTGATCACGAAAGTGAGTCCCCAAATCCCAGATTTTAAGCGTGTCAGGTCGTCGTCCCGTCATCAGCGACGCACGCGACGGATTGCACAACGCTTGTTGACAATAGGCGTGAGTGAACAAGCGGCCTTGCTCGGCCAACGCATCGATGTTCGGCGTCAGCACTTCGGGATTGCCCAAGCAACGCAAATCGTTGCGAAGATCGTCAGCAGCGATAA
>CAXBHV010000672.1:0-4767 GCA_963974855.1 uncultured Rhodopirellula sp.
ACAAGTTTCGGGGAGGTGAAGCACGTCAAAGGACTCGATTTACAACGAAATAAAAAGCTGCACGACCTCTTCGTCGGTGGAGAGGTAACTGCACAATAGGGCGAAAAAAAACTCAACCCCAACATTCGATGACAACCGCAAAGTTTTAGCAGTCCACGCTTAGCACAATAACATTAAGTTCCGTCCGCTCTGGAAACCCTCGCTCCCTTGATCTGTTCGGGGCCACACTGCACAGCAGCGTCCGCCCTCGACCGCCAAAATCTTGAACAGCCCCGCCATACCGACGCCCCCGTTCTACGACTCGTCGACAGGCGGTTCGCTTGCTTCGGTCACTTGAATGTTGGTCGCGAGATGCTCGTGGGCGGTTCGTTGCACATCGTCGCCCGCGATCTGTTTCTCGTGCCGTCGGGCCGATTTTGGATTCGCGAGTCTGCCGATATGCACCACTGGTTCACCTGGTTGCACCGCAGGCAGCGTCGTCATCCCAATCACAACACCCGAGAAGGGAGCTTCCAAACGGTTTTGATCTTCCGCCAATAGGTTACTGTTGGTTGCAATCGCTTGCCCTTTGACGACCGTGTCGCCGGGAGCGACATGCATCGACATAAATCCACCACGTTCGGCTCGTAACCACCTTGTTTCACGAATGATCGCCTGGGTATTGGGAATGTCAGGCTTACCCGGCATCATGCCTAGTTCTTTCAGACAATTAAAGATGCCGCGGGTCATACAATCGGCGACAGACGACTCGACTTTCCAAACTTCGCCTCCTTCGATGATGATCGTGGGACATCCCGCCTTGGTTGCTTCGCGCCGAAGTGAGCCTTTGGGGCCTTTGCCATGCAAGATAATTCCTGCGCCAAACGCTTCCGCCAAACGAACGCAGTCCGGGTTCAAAAGATCGGCGCGTACGTTTGGAAAATTGGTGCGTCGGACGGCAGCCGTGTGCAAGTCGATGCCGTAGTCGCACTTCTTGATCAACGACTCAAATATCACCTTCGCCAATCGCGAGGCCATGCTGCCACCACTGGTGCCTGGGAAACAGCGATTCAAATCGCGACGGTCAGGCAAATAACGCGAGTGACGCTCGAACCCGAGCACATTTAACACCGGAATTAACAACAGCGTGCCGGACTGCAGCACCCAAGTGGGATCGGCAAGCAACGTACGAATCGCACCGGTGCCATTCAATTCGTCTCCATGCAGCGCCGCAGAAACAAACACGGTCGGCCCCGGCGACAAACCGCGTCTAATTTGAATCGGAATCACCACACTTCGACTGCTGTAACTCTCAGTCACCTCAAATTCGGTGTTCGCAAACTGACCTGGTGCAATGTTGCATCCGAACCAGTGGTGGTCAGAAGTAGTCATGATTCGATCGCTATTGAAGCCGTTAGACTTACGTGAGAAGTAGAGGACACCGAATCAAGTGCGATCCCAAACAAAAGGATGAAGTTCACCTGATTCAAATTCGATTTTACACCATTCTTAGTGTTGTGGTGAATGAGTCGACGCTTCATCGATCATCGATTGCTCGAGCGTCTTGACCTTTGGCGCCCGTTTCTTGCGAGTTTTGGTCGGCACCATTCCTTTCATTGCTTCTTGTTTACCAAAGCACAACAATCGGTCTCCCGCTTCCATCTTGCGAGAATATTTAGGGTTGGGGATCACCGTGTTACCACGGTACAACGTCAGCACGTTGATATCGCGATCGGTAAAGGCCGCCTCGGTAATCGTCATCCCTACGAAATGGGATCCTTCAGGCACCACCAATTCACAGACGCCATAACCACGACTGACGGTCAGACGTTGACGAATATCCATCTCAGGAAAGTCGACGTGCGCGGCACAGTATTCGATGATGGCTCCGGCAATGTCCATTTGGGTGGCTCGCTCGATACCTTCTAGACCCGGCGAACTGTTGACCTCCATAACTTGAGGGCCGTGTTGGCCTTCGAGCATGTCGACGCCTGCGATTCGCAGCCCCATAATCTGAGCCGCACGAATCGCTGTCTCGCGATATTCTTCATTGAGTTCGACGGTTTCGACCACACCGCCACGATGCACATTGCTGCGAAACTCGTCACCTTGTGCGACTCGCCGCATCGCTCCGATGACCCGATCGCCAACGACAAACGCGCGCACATCACGGCCCTTGCTTTCGGAAACAAAACTTTGCACGAGCACGTTTTGTTTGGCGGTTTGCAGCGTTTCGATGATCGCTTCGGCAATCTTGATCGTGTCAGCCAAAATCACGCCGACGCCTTGGGTGCCTTCGAGTAATTTGATGATGACCGGGGCGCCGCCAATCCGCTCGATCGCCGGAATCACGTCGCCGCGGTCGCGAACAAAGGTTGTCTTTGGCATGCCGATATGATGACGACTTAGAATCTGAAGACTTCGCAATTTGTCGCGACTATTGGCAATCCCTGCTGAACTATTGGCAACGAACACATTCATTTGTTCGAGTTGACGAACCACGGCAGTACCAAAGTAGGTGATGCTTGCACCAATACGCGGGATCATCGCGTCGAAGTCGGCCAGCGGTTTGCCTCGATAATAAAGGTCAGGCTTTCCTCGTTGCAGATCGATTGCACACTTGAGCGTGTTGATGACGGAAACCTTGTATCCACGCTCCTTTGCTGCGGCGACCAAACGTCGAGTGCTGTAACAACGCGGGGCGCAAGAAATAATGCCAAGTTTCATAGCAACAAAAACCTTTGAGAAGAGAAGTATCCTCCAAACGAAGCGACATCGCGCTGTCTGGTACTGTCTAAGTTACGCGACAACGCCGCAGCAAGCCAACGAAACGCCAACAAAATGCACGCAATAACGGTACCAAATTGAAATTAGTTGCTTTCCTAATGTTTTTATACGCTAAGCAGGTCGTTCGGTATTTACCGGTGAAACGTCGATCATCCTGTGAGCCGACGGCGCTAGCCGCGGGCCCGATAATATTGTAGGAAACTTGCCCGCGGCTCGCGCCGTCGGCTCAGGTCATTATGTGGAATGACTCATATTGACCTGCTTAATGTCAGACACGCCCCCCGTCCAAAACCATCGGCTTCGCGCGTCCCTGCTACGAATGTGATTGCATTCTGTTTACTACAAAGCGGTTAAGCATCCTTTGCAACATCGGTGCTAAGTCCCAACTGTTTCAATCGACTTCGCAGTGTTGGCCGGCTCACTCCTAGCCGGCTGCTCGCCGCGCTGACATTCCCTTGAGTCGCACGAAGAATCTCGGGCAAGATTTCGCGATCCACTGCGTCGTGGATGTCAGCGGAAATGTTGTGGGATCCTTCTTCGAGCAATGCCGCCGCTCGCATCTTCAAATTCGCTTGCCAAGTTCCCGAGTTTCCTTTTTCCAGGTTCGCTGAGTTCGTGGAACTATCGTCGTTCTGTACGGTGAAACTCCCCGGCAGGAAGGCGGGAACGATGACGGGACCACTCGCCTTCAACAACGTTTGTTTGATCACGCCTTGCAACTCGCGAACATTCCCTGGCCAGGAATGAAGTTTTAGTGCCGCCATGGTTTCCGGAGCGATCGAAACGAACTCTTTTCCAAGCGATTTGGCAAACCTTGCAAAAAAGTAGTCCACCATGATCTTGATGTCTTCGCCTCGATCACGCAGCGGCGGCAAATTGATCGTAAATTCGTTCAAGCGGTAATACAGATCGCTACGAAAACTGTTGTCCACCATCGCGGATTCGACATCACGATTGGTGGCTGCGATGATGCGAACGTCGGACTTAATCGACTTGTTACCGCCGACTCGCTCGAATTCTTTCTCTTGCAGTACCCGCAGCAACTTGGTCTGCATCTTCGGCGTCATGTCGCCGATTTCGTCCAGAAACAACGTGCCTCCATTACAGACTTCGAATTTGCCAATATGCCTTTGGTCGGCGCCGGTGAAGGCCCCCTTTTCATGGCCAAACAATTCACTTTCAAGCAAATTCTCGGGAATCGCGGCACAGTTGATTGCATGAAATAATTGGTCACGACGATTGCTGTGTTGATAGATCGCTCTGGCAACGACCTCTTTCCCTGTGCCGGTTTCGCCGAGGATCAAGACGGCGACGTCACGCGAGGCCACTCGTCCGATCGAGCGAAACACCTCGACCATCGCGGGGCAATCTCCTAACACGCGATCGGTGGTCGAGTCGTCGGCGTCGCCGAGGCTTTCCGATGGCAATACCGCCGGCTTTCGCGCCATCCGGCTGGTTTCCAATGCCGAATCGATGATCGGCAAAATGTCATCCGGCTCAAACGGCTTCGTCACGTACTCAAACGCACCGCCGCTCATGGCGCCGATCGCGGTCTCGGCGGTGCCGTGCCCCGTCATCATGATCACCGGAACACGGCGATCCAGCTCACGAAATTCATGAAGCGCCGCCAACCCCGATTGATCTGGTAATTGGATATCTAGCAACACGGCATCCGGTTTGTGTTGGGCAAACAGTTGCAGCCCTTTGCTGGCGGTATCCGCAGTGATGACATGATAGTCCGGTGCAGGCAAGCAAAGTTTCATCACCTGCAAAATCAACGCATCGTCATCGACGACTAACAAAGTGCTTGGGTCGCTGGAGTTCATTTGGCCGGATCACTTTCAGTTGTCGAAGAAGAGAATGCAGGCAGGATGACAGAAATACGGGTTCCTTCACCGACCGTCGAACGCACGTCGACCGCCCCTCCGTGGCTTCGAACGATACCAATCGAGGTGCTCAAGCCAAGTCCTGTACCCTGGCCTCGCTCTTTGGTGGTGAAGA
>CAXBHV010000673.1:0-4758 GCA_963974855.1 uncultured Rhodopirellula sp.
AGCCGATGACGGTCGAGTGTCCGTGCCCCTCATCACTCCATGGTGTTTTCACACAAACTGGATACTTGTGATAGTGATATTGCTGCTGCGGGCTGGGGTGACCACAGCAACGATCTAATCGCCAAACCGCGTCAGTTTCAAATATGTGGTCAAACGGATTGAAGAAGATCACCCCATTGGTCGCCACCCCGATCGGTCCCATCGGCAGTGCTTGGTTCGAGTTTTTTTCGTCCATCGCAAATGCGTTGGGATCGACTTTGGGCTGAAGTGGCAAGTAGTGTGTGTTAGCTTGTTCTTTGATGTACGACGGGTTGCCGTCGAGCATCCGCCAACGATCGGGAAACGTCGCGGTGGGGTGATTGGGCAAGTTGCGGCTGCGGATCACGACATGAGTGTCCGTGACATTGATGATGACCGCGTACGGTTTGAATACGTCCTTGGTGACTTCGTTGCCATCGAAATCCAAGTAGCCCGCTCGCAACCATGAACTCATGTTGCCAGCAAACGGGGCTACGAACTGATCGGTTTTATAAAGCAGTTGATCGTCGTTGGTGTAATCGAATTGCTTTGGCATCGTGCGATCGCCCCCTTTGGGATCGAAGTACCATCGTCCACCAAGTGACACCAGCGATCCCGGATCGGGTTGCGGAAATTCGTCGGCCGTCGCCTTGGCCGGTTGATAGCTGGCCGGTGCATCGATCGGTTCAAGATTCATTGAATTGATCCAGAACTCGGTGCGTTTGCCTTCGCCTTTGCCGGAGGCAAAACCAACGCTCAGCTTGTCGCTCAGTCGCTGCAACGTTGCAAAGCGATGGTAGGTGTCACAACGGTCAACCCGAGGTTGGGCAGAAAGATGGAGGGGGGCAGGAAAATGTTTGAGCCCAAGTGCAATGCCGCTTCATTCAACACCAATGTCTTACATGTGGTACGTGAAGAAAGGTTAAAAGAAGAAAGGTTAAAAGAAGAAAGGTTAAAAAATGGCGGAAGCGACGAACGCGGGAGTTCGGGTCACGGATAGCCCCTACCGTCTTATCTTCCTGTCCCACATTTTCCTGTAAACCCGTCAGCATGCCAACGACCGAACGGCATTCGCGTAACGTCCTACACGCAACGGATACCGTTGGCCAATCGTCGTCGCGGTACACAACATTTCCCTGCACCGGATGTGACGACAGAAAGATTAAAAGCAAGTGAACTGAACGGTCGATCTTACGGTGATCCGAGCTCACCGTTTCAACTTGTCCCGCAGTCGCTGCCACGTTGCAAATTGATGGCAGATGTCACTCCATGCAACCCAAGGTTGGGCAGGAAGATGGAGGGGGCAGGAAAATGTTTGAGCCCAAGTGCAATGCGGCTTCACTCAACACCAATTTCTCGCACTTGGCAGGTGAAGAAAGGTTAAAAGATGAAAGGTTAGAAAATGGGGGAAGCGACGAACGCGGGTGCTTGGGTCACGGATACCCACCATCGTCTTATCTTTCTGTCCCACATTTTCCTGTAAACCCGTCAGCATGCCAACGACCGAACGGCATTCGCGTAACGTCCTACACGCAACGGATACCGCTAATCGTCAGTGTCGTACATGCGTCGTCGCGGTACACAACATTTCCCTGTACCGGATGTGACGATAGAAAGATTAACAGCAGGGAAATGTTCGCGTCTAAGTGCAATGCCGCTCAATTACTAGACGCCGTGGCCTTGCGGCCACGAACAGAGGGTGTATCGGCGTCCGGCCTACGTCGGACGCTCTCGTATAGCATTGGGTGCCGTCATCCATCAATGAGAGTGTGGGTGCGAGTGGTCGTGGTCGTGGTAGTGTTGACGCAGCAGGTCTTTGCCGTAGTCGTTTCCGTTGGGCGTGCGGATCACCGTGTGAATGTGGTCGCGTGTGGGCTCGGCGGTACGAAACGGGGCTACTCGGCGCTGATGGTCGAACTCGATCAAGATCACCGGGCTATGGACTCGATAGTAATAAACGCTCTGGTCGGTCGTTCCGCCAATCCAGGCAAAGTAGGTTTCATCAAGATGCTCTTGGACCTCCGACATGCGAACCTTTGCGTGTTCCGGACGCATGTTGCCGACGTATTCTTCGATCAAATTGAGTAGCCCGCTCTTCTGCTGGTCGCTGAGTTCTGATCCAGCGATGCCGGCGTAATCAAGGACGACGTTGTCCTTGTACGCTTCGGTTAGATTATTGTTGCCATCTTTGTTCTGCATCACGATGGCCTTGGACCGCTGGTCGTCCGTCAAGCTCTGGATGAACTCAAGGCCCTTGTTTTGTTCGTCTTGCATGACGATCGTGCCTTTGAATTTTCCGCCCTTGGCTTCGATCGGTTCCGAGCCCATGAAGACGGGGCTCATCACGACTTGGTCGCCCAACACGAAGTAGTTGATGACGAGGTGATGTCCGTCGAGTTGCCAACCCCACGGTTCGGTATTCGAAGGTTCGCCCATGATCGTGACCCAGTACAGCCACTCGCCATATTCGTCAAAGTTGTTGGCAAGTTCAGCGAGCGTGCCATTGAGCTTCATAATGTCTTTGGTTTTCTTGAGTCCCTTGGCACTCAGACTTTGGCCGATCATTTCAAAAGCCAGCTTTCGCTGCGCTTCGGACATTTCATCAAATCCAACGCCTTGGCGTGGCGATCGGTGCCGGTTGTCCCACTGACGCCACTCGGAATCGTCTACCGGAAAGACCGTCCGTTTGCGTTGCTCGTCATCTAATCCGGCCAAGAATGCGTCGGCCGCCTCGCGAACCGGCGCGGTGGACACGCCAGTGGACTTGATCGAAAACAGGTCGCGCTGGATGCCTTCGGACGTGACAATACCAACAAACGGCTCGTCGACCACGGGTGCGCGACCAGCTCGACCGCCCGGACGTTGTGAATAGACGACGACACAAGTGCCCATCAGCAAGACCGCGGAAGCGGCAATCCATCGGTGATGTCTTATCATTGGTTTCTCAGTGGTTGGTGGAAGCTTTCTGGAAATTTTTTCCGGTATCAGGGGGCGCTCCTGACAGATCTTACGCATATTAACGTAGTCGAACCAGCGAGTTGTCCCCGGATCGTGAAAATCACGGTCACCCTGTTTGCTGGGTCCCTCTTGATTCTCATCCATTTAATTGAACTCGATCCGCCTCCATTTTCGATCTCTTCGCATCAAAAGACCACTAGCCCAGGCTGTTGCCATGCAAATCTACTCCCTTCTCACCGTTGTTACATGGGTCCTGACCGCGAGCGTCGGCAATGCGGCTTGGCCCGAGTTCCTGGGGCCTGGTGGACAAGCCCGGTCGTCCGATACGGTGCCAACGACTTGGAGCGAAACAGAGAACCTGCTTTGGAAAGTCGATCTTCCTGGATCCGGGTCATCGAGTCCGATCGTCGTTGACGACCAAGTGATTGTCACGTGTTACGTCAGCGGGGCGGATGCGAAACGGCAAGTCATTAGTTTTGACAAAACAAATGGCCAGCAAAATTGGGTAGTCGACTTTCCGATCGATTATCGCGAAGACCGATACCAGGGCTACATCACCGAACATGGGTATGCCAGTAACACCCCGGTCACCGACGGCGAAAACGTTTACGTTTTCCTCGGCAAAGGAGGCGTGCATTCGATCCGTTTGGACGGCAAAAAGAATTGGAGCTTTGATGTCGGCAAAGGATCGAGCAATCGCCAATGGGGGTCCGCCGCGAGTCTTGTGCTGTTTGAAAATAGCGTCATCGTGAACGCTGCCGAAGAGTCGCGAGCGATCATCGCGTTGGACAAAGCCACCGGTAAAGAGATCTGGCGACAAGACGCCGACATGTTGGAACTGACGTACGGTACTCCGCGTATCGTCACCCGGCCGGACAGTGAACCGGAGTTGGTGATCAGTGTTCCGGGAGAAATTTGGTCGATGAATCCTCGGACGGGAAAACTACGGTGGTATTGCGAGTCGCCCATGACCGGCAACGTCACGCCATCGGTGATTGTCGATGGCGACACGGTCTACAGTTTTGGCGGCTATCGAGCTTCGGGCAGCATCGCTGTTAAACTTGGCGGCAAGGACGACGTCACCGACTCGCATGTTCAGTGGACGAATCGCTCCAGTTCCTATGTTGCCACACCGCTGCTGCAGGACGGACGTTTCTACTGGATCGATGATCGAGGGATCGCCTACTGCACCTCGGCCAAAGACGGAGAGGTCGTCTACAAGTCGCGTGTCGACGATTTAGAAAGTGGCCGCCCCGTGTACGCGTCGCCGGTGTTGATCGGTAAGAACATTTACGTCGTGACTCGCCGCAGTGGCACGATTGTTTACGCACCGAACGGCGAATTCAACCCGATCGCGCAAAACAAGTTCGCTGGCGATGAAACCGACTTCAATGCTTCGCCCGCCGTAAGCGATGGCAAGCTGTATCTCCGCAGCAACCAGTCGCTGTACTGTGTTGGAACCCCGTAGGACCATCGCGTTGACTGTCACCTCTCCCAAACTTGTTAGGGAGAGGTCGAGCAGAGCCTTTAGCGATTGCTCGGGTGAGGGCCGTCCGAGCAATCTCAATCGAATCATGCTTCAAGGTTGCGCGGTCGGCCCTCACCCGGACGAGGCCTGTGGGGCCCGTCCGACCTCTCCCGTGCTTCGCTCGGGAGAGGTAACTTGTTGACTGTCACCTCTCCCAAACTGCGTTTGGGAGAGGTTGAGCAGAGCCTTCAGCGATTGCTCGGGTGAGGGCCGTCCGAGCAATCTCAATCGAACCATACTTCAAGGTTGCGCGG
>CAXBHV010000674.1:0-4758 GCA_963974855.1 uncultured Rhodopirellula sp.
AAATCAACAAGCCGTTGACGAGTTCCGCTACGAAATGCTTTACAGCGTTACGACTTGCGGCGTATTGGGGCGAATGACACTCGTGAGGAAATCTGCAGTGGAATTTGACCAACTGACTCACTTTTTAAAGATCGCTCAAACCGAAAATATCACTCGGGCTGCCGAGGAGCTTGGGTTGTCGCAGCCTGCGGTCAGTCGGTCATTGCAGCGATTAGAGGAGGAGATTGGTCAACCGCTGTTCGAACGTCAATCACGAAAAATGGTGCTGACCGACGCAGGAGAGCTGTTGGTCAGTCGGGCTCGCCAGATCATGTCGATTATCGATGACACACTCAGCGAGATCACCGATGACGGCGAATCGGGACGGATTCGGTTGGGGGCCATTCCCACGATCGCTCCCTATTTCTTGCCTGGATTGTTACACCAGTTCGCGTCCGCGTTCCCCAAAGCGAGGCTGCTCGTCCAAGAGGAACCCACGCAAAATTTACTGCAACGGTTGACGCAAGGTGAATTGGATCTAGCGATCCTAGCGTTACCTATCCCGGCCAAGTATCTCGAAATCGACAACCTATTCGAAGAGGAGTTGCACCTTGTGATGCCAGCGGGACATCCGCTTAGCCAGAAAAAACAAATCAAATTGGCCGATATTCAAACGCTGCCCTTCGTGTTGCTCGATGAAGCCCACTGTTTATCCGACAACATCGTTTCGTTTTGCCAGCAACGAGCATTCCAGCCAGTTTCGATGGAAAAGACGAGTCAGCTAACAATGGTGCAAGAGCTCGTATCCCTCGGGCACGGCATTTCGATGGTGCCGGCGATGGCCCGAGTGATCGATAAAAGCAAACGACGTCTCTATCGTTCCTTAGTAGGCCCAACGCCGATGCGAACGATTGCGGCGGTCTGGAATCCGTATCGATTCCAAAGCAGACTACTGCAAGAATTCCGCAAAGCGATCCATCATTATTCGGCCACGTTCGCGAAGTAACGCCAGTTGTAGCCAAGGTGGACTTAAAAGATCCCAATTCGAAATGACGCCACGCCCTACAAAAATGCGAAACTTCTTAACCACAGTAATGTTTACGACTGACGCGATCGGATCGCTTGCTTGATCCTCAGACGGGCATCCACCGGAAGTTTTTCCGTATTACCTCCCTTGTTTTCGCTAAAATCCGGTGCGTTCTGCTGCATTCGCTCATGCAGGTAAACAACGTCGCGGCGGAAACTCGAACAAAGACTGCACAACCGCACGTGCATCCAAAGCTCCATCCGTTTCCGAAAAGGCAATGGATGTTCAATTGATTGCGAAATAAGTTTGGATATCTCTTTGCAGCTCAGCATTGAATCGACTTCCACTTAGCCTTGTTCTAAATTCCATCGACTTTTCATGCAGTTAGCCAAACGCAAACGGGCTCGATGAAGTAAGACCCACAGGTTAGACGGACTAATCGACATTTTCTTACAAATTTCTTTCGTCCCTAACTCATCCATTTCTCGAAGCGTAAACGCATCCGCTTGGCCGGTGGGAAGCTCCGCTAGACAGGTTCGAAGGATAGGCCAAAATTCCTCTCGCTCGATTGATTCGAGGGGCTGCTGAAGCGTCGAGTGTGTATTTTTCCGCCAATTTCCGTTGCGGTCAAACATACGATCTAGCGGATCGCCACCGTCCTCTTCGATTAATTGAGTCGTTCGGCTGCGGGCACGAACCAAATCGATAATTTTGCGTTTGAGGATCCCTAGCAGCCAGCCCTGTTCAGAGCCTTGCCCGGAAAACTGCTTAATATGCTCAAGCCCTGCAAGAAAAGTTTGCTGGACAACCTCTTCCGAGGCCTCGACGTCACGCAATCGCGATAACGCATACCGATACAGGCTGTCGCCGTAATCATCAACCCACGTCGCCGGATTGGTTGCCGAACGCTTCTCCGTCTCCACTGGAACGTCCATCATCTCAATCTCCTCATAAGCTCACAATTCTACACCTTTGCGAGCGGAGATTTCAAATCAAATATTGAAATGTTCAACCGTTCAGCTCGCAAAATCAAGCGGACGTTATTTCCAAAGCGATTTGGCGGGTTTTATGATCCCGACAAATTGCGATAGTGCAAAGCGATTGGATGAGTTGCGGCCCCTATTCCATGAATGGGACGCGGTAACACCTGGGCTTTGCAATCAAGCAATGCCCTCTTTGTGCTCACATCCGCACCCCATTCTCACTTTTTTTTGCAGCCTGGCCGCTGAAATGCGACAATGTCGTAGTGGAGTCTCTCGGTTGAGATTACTTGAGGGGCATCAAATGGACGGCGTCGATGATCACGTATCCGTTGGTGCCTTCGTTGCTGATCGTCACGGTAACGTTTCCGCTAAACAACTCTTCCTGCACCAGCGTGACAAAACCATCCTTGCCCGGATTTTTCCGTTGGTTCACCGTCACCGTCCGCGTGTTATCACCGATCGTAACCGTGACCGGCACATTCGAGGCGCGATTGGCGTTGGCGGTGTAAGACAAACGAACGGCATAACGTCCCCGTTCCGCGACCGCCAACGTGTATGTCGCCTGCTGCTTTCCTTTGTCAAAGTCCCCGTCGTGCCGATAGTTGTGCCCGACAAACTTCGGCACCGTATGCCCCGCTCCGTTGAAACCGGTGCGTTTAGCAGCGACGTCATCGAGCAAGACGCCCGTTAGTTCCTCTGGATCAATCGAAAATCCTTCACGCAACTCTGGTTTCCAATCCAACACTTGTTCGTCGGCGATCATTTGCTCACGAAACTTTGCATAATCGATTTCGTGCAGCGTTTGCTTGTGCCGAATTGCTTGGATCGCAGCAGTTGCCGATGATTGCCCCAAAACCATAAACACGGGCTCCATCCGGATCGAACCGAATGCCATGTGTGACGCACTCAACGACACAGGAACAATCAAATTGGTGCACTCATCCGGCTTTGGCAGCAGGGAACGATACGAGATCGGATAAGGCGGGAAACCACCGACTTGCACATCGCCTTCGTTGCGAGCGTGACCGTTTGCGTCGATGTAACGTTGGACGTTATGCGAATCCATCGTGTAGGCAGCCATGCCAACCGGATCTTCAGCTACCTTGCGTCCTTGGCAGTGATGTTGTGTCATCACCTCGTCGCCAACTAAACGCCGTGCTTCGCGAATATAGAGTTGTTGTTGCCAACCATCTTCACGCTCGAATTCGTCTTTACAGGTGCCCCAGCGGCTGACGATTTTGCGAGTCCCCTCGGGAACACGGGGATGGTTTGCCATTGTCCAAAACAGACCTTGCTGGTAAATCCGGTGCCGCTCGACGATTTGCTCACGTTCCGCATCCGTTGCTTCGGGGTAGTCATAGTTCTGGCCGATGAAGTCAGTCGAGAAACCAGTCCGATTGTTGGTGTCGGTTTTGCGATTGGGCATGCCCGAGTTGATCACGGGAAACCCAGACTGGCCCGCTTCAAAGTTCCGCAGCATCAACTCATATAGACTCGCGTCGTAACCCCTGGGTTTGAAAAAGGGGATGCGATTTTCGGGATGGTCGGTTAAACAAACCCGAAAGCAATACGCTTGCACGCGATCGTCTGCGGCACCTTCTTCGCCGGGGCCTGTGAGGTCGATGCCTGGCAACAATCCGCTCGTCGGATCGCCTTTTTGGACATACGGATCAACACCGGGCATCAATTGATGGTGCCGTGCGTTTGCGGTTTGCACTCCGCTAAGTGTTTCGCCGTAGGTCGCGTTGGCTTCACGTCCCACGGTGTAACTGATTCCGGCGGTTGCAAACAAATCGCCTTCATACGTGGCATCGATAAACATGTGGCCGCGGTAAACGTTGCCACTGACGGTACGGATCGACTTGATTTTACCACTGGCGATCTCGACGCCGCCGCCGACTTGGCCCGACCGCCGGCTTCCAGTGCGATCGAGTCGTTCGTTGTAAACCACTTTTACATTGTGCTCGTCTACGAAACTTTGCAGTACCGCGAGTGCTGCGGACGGTTCAAAGGTCCACATCGTCGATTCGCCATCGGCGGTACGCGATTGTCCACTACTTTTATATTGGTCCGCAGTCTGCCACTTCCAGTTCTCTGGTTTTTGGTAGTACTGAGAGATGCGTTGATAGAATTCACGCGAGATACCGCCAATCGCGGCCTTGTTCCCGATGTCGGTTTGCCCAAGACCGCCCGTCGTCAAACCTCCGATTCGCGAACTCGGTTCGATCACGATGGCGGAGCCACCGAGTCGCTCGACTTGCACGGCCGCAACAATGCCCGCGGCGGTGCCGCCGTAGATCACCACGTCGTAGACTTTTGCATCGCTGCGACTCTCGTTCGCACGCACCGCCGATGGCATCATCGTCAGCGTGGCAATCAGTAGCACAAGCCAATTCGCGGAGACCGATTGAGTTGGCAAAATTCGATTCGTTTTCAAAATCAAACGCATGGGGTGAGAAACTCCGGAAGGTGGGGGAAAGAAAAGAGGCAGGGGGAACAACGAAGGCAAATGGGGCCGAGGAAATCGCAATTCTTCGGATAGAGATTCTACGCGAACGACGCCGAACCGCAATCGAACTACAATCTTGGAATCCATACTACGACCGATTTTAGTTGCCCTCGGCAGCATTGTTTTCTCCCGTTTGCCGGTTTTGTGCGTTTCATCCCGCATTAGGTGCATAAGGCCTCCTTATCGTATAGACTATCGGTTCCCGCCTTCGAAGAACTGCCCGCCTCAAATATCGTCCGAAAGTCTATGTATTTTCGATT
>CAXBHV010000675.1:0-4746 GCA_963974855.1 uncultured Rhodopirellula sp.
ATTCAACTCGCGCGTTTTGCCAACCCAGCCGGTTTGGAGGCTCGCGGTCTGAACTTGTATGCTCAAGGGGTCAACACCGGTCTTCCCGTTCAAGGGGGTCCCGGACAAAACGGGATCGGCAGCGTCATCGGCGGTGCATTGGAACTCAGTAATACGGACATCGGCAAGGACTTGATCGCCTTGGTGTTGGCGAGTACCCAATACCGAGGTAACAGCCGGGTGATCACGACCAGTCAGCAATTGCTTGACGAACTGCTGAATCTGCGTCGATAACGTGCCGCAGGCATCGCCCCCTAAGCGTTAGAGACTACTGATTTTGTTAGCCGTTTTGGCGAACGCTGTGAAGCATTTCGTAGCGGAACTCGTCAAGAGTTTCGGGCATCCCGGACAGTCAACGAAAGTCTTGACGACTTCCGCTACGTTGAAACGCCGCAATTCACGGAAAAAGAATGCTTCACAGCATTGCGTTTTAACATGTGTGTTCCGTACGGTGAGGAATATCGGGGTCTAGCCAAATCCGCTAAAGCCCCCACAATCTGCGTTTTCGCAGGTGACCGTCCGTTTCCGCCTGCCCGCCTCGTTTTGACTGCTCGTGTGGATTTGCCTGCTCGTTGTTCCACGCGTCTCCATTCCCTCGATTTCCTCATGATCCCATGGCCAAAGCACCTCAGACCGCCATCCAACCGACTCGCGCCGACGACTATCCCGAGTGGTACCAACAGGTGATCCGGGCCGCCGATTTGGCCGAGAATTCGCCTGTTCGCGGATGCATGGTGATCAAGCCGTGGGGCTATCGATTGTGGGAAAACATGCAGCGGGCACTAGACGACATGTTCAAGGCCACCGGGCACCAGAATGCCTACTTCCCGCTGTTGATCCCGATGAGTTTCCTAGAAAAGGAAGCGGAGCACGTCGAGGGGTTTGCCAAGGAGTGTGCCGTCGTTACGCATCATCGCCTTGAACCCGATCCAGCCGGTGGTTTGCGTCCGGCAGGCAAACTCGAAGAACCATTGATTATTCGTCCTACCAGCGAAACGATCATCGGCGCCACCTATGCCAAATGGGTCCAGAGTTACCGCGACCTGCCGATCTTGATCAACCAATGGGCTAACGTGTTGCGTTGGGAGATGCGGACGCGGATGTTCCTGCGGACCGCCGAATTTTTATGGCAAGAAGGACATACCGTTCACGCAACGTCCGAAGAAGCTATCGAAGAAACCCAGCGGATGATCGACGTGTATGCCGACTTTGCCGAAAATTGGATGGCGATGCCGGTCATCATCGGCAGCAAGACGCCTGCGGAACGCTTCCCCGGCGCCGTTGATACGCTGACGATCGAAGCCATGATGCAAGATCGCAAGGCGCTGCAAGCAGGCACAAGTCACTTCCTCGGTCAAAACTTCTCCAAGGCACAAGAAATTGTGTTTCAATCTGAAGCGGGCGAGCGTGAGTTTGCCTGGACCACCAGCTGGGGCGTCTCGACACGTCTTATCGGCGCGTTGATCATGACTCACAGCGACGATGACGGGTTCGTGCTGCCACCACGCTTGGCTCCGGCGCAAGTCGTCATCTTGCCCATCTATCGCGATGCGGATCAGCGCGCCGACGTGATGCAGTATGTCGAAACGTTGAAAAAAGAATTGATGGCCCAATCGTATGCCGGAATGCCCATTCGCGTCGAAGTCGATGACCGAGACATTCGTGGTGGCGAAAAGAAATGGCACCATGTCAAACGCGGTGTGCCACTTCGCGTCGAAGTCGGGCCCAAAGACATCGAAAAAGATTCGGTCTTCTTAGGACGACGTGATCAAGCCAAGAGCGTTGGGTTACCTCGTGCAGAGTTCATCGCAACCATTGCAACGATTCTGGGCGACATGCAACAAAACCTGTTCGACCGAGCGCTCAAGTTGCGAGAAGAAAACACTGTCACGATCGACAACGCAGCCGATTTCCGAGCGTTCTTTACGCCCAAAAACGAAGAACAACCCGAGATCCATGCCGGATTTGCAAGTTGCTTTTTCTCGGACGAAGAATCGATTGATGAACTGCTCAAAGAACTGAAGGTCACGATTCGCTGCGTGCCCCGCGATCAAGACTCCGGCAGCGGCGTTTGCTTTGCCACCGGTCGTCCGGCCACGCAAAAAGCGATCTTCGCCAAAGCATATTAAGATCGCTGAGTTCTTGTGGTTTGCTATTGCGATGCTTTCTGCGCCGCAAGAATCAGCTGTTGGCGTTTAGCCAACAGTTCGGGTTTCTGATCTTCCGCCGCGGAGATCATCGACAATGTTTCGAGCGCAAGTTTCGGTTTATGCAAGACTGAGATCTGAATCTGCGCGATGCGAATCCGTGCTTCGTCCGCCAGCACACCTTGCCGATCGCTGATCAAATGCAGGGGGCGAACCGCTTCGAGCCACTTTTTCTGTTTGCCCAACAACGCGACATAGCGAAACAAGGTGCGTTCGGACAAACCGCTCGTCAGTTGCAGCTGATCAAGCCTCGAGAACGATTGTTCACACATCGCCAGGTTGCCTGTCTCGACCGCTTGCCGCATCGAGAACGACAAACGATTGAATTCGGGGTGGTCGTTAGCCTGGGGCTCAACCTTCTCCGTTTCGGCGGCCACTCCTTTCTCGCCCTTCAATCGCTGGCGTAGCGCGGCGGTGGTGCTCGCTAGCTTAGTCGAGATCGATTCCGTCGGGACGGATGGCGGATCCGTGCTGCGAACTTGCGTGGCAGTCGTCGCTACCGAAGATCGCGGAGACGACGGGGATGACGCTGCCACAGGGGTAGCCGTCGGTTTTGTGCCAACAAGTGCCAATGCCGCTGCGACCGGATCATGATGCGTTGCCACCTTTTGCGTAACGCGTCGACGCTGCTTGTCGGACATGAAAAAAGTGTAGTCATGCAGAAATGTGTTTCGCGAAACGATGTCCCATCCCTCGCAATCGACCCAATCTTGACGCAACATTAAAAAACCAATCGCAAGCCCCATCAGAGCTCCGAACAGATGCAACATTTCCGCCGTCAACGAAAACGGTCGGAACATGATCAAGACAAGTTGTAAAAAGACAAACGTGACACAGATCACAACGATCCGAATCTCGACGCTTCCCGCTAGCCGGAAAATCCAATAGAAGCAGTCGAGTTCATTTTCCGGTGCCCATAGCGCCGCGATCACCATCAATCCAAAAATGATGCTGGTGGTTCCCACGACGCCATTGCCAGCTCCCAGGAAAAACAACGGCACCTGGATCATCGCGCTGCCCACGACCCCTAGCAACAAATAGAGTGCCGCGAATTTGAACCCACCGATTTTGCCTTCGATCACCAACCCGAATGCAAACAAAAAGAACATATTGACCAGCAGATGCTCGAAACCGGCGTGAATAAAGAGATTCGTGATCCACTGAAGCGGATTGATTTGATTGAACTGCAGCATCAACCACTCAATCGATTCGGGCTCGAGATTCCCGATCAGGACTTGGAAAGAAGTGGCAAAGTACGCCGCGATGTTGGCAACCACGACCACGCCCGTCGCAATCGGCAGGTGATAGATCGGAGCATCAGTGCTGTAGGGGACAAACAGCATTCGCAAACTCTCACAAGTCGTTAGATCAAAGTCCACGGATCAAAGTCCACGAGGGCGAGAACCGCCACTGCCCAAACCCCATCGATTCGGGCAAGAAGCGTGGACCGAGGCCATCTTAACACGCTGCTGCAGGGGTGGCACGCATCGTGTTCCCGAGCCAGAAGACTCGACGCTCGCTGCGAATTTCGCTACGACCGAGCCGGGGTCGCCGTCAATTCCGGTATCCGAAGCGGGCGGGACTTTTGTGCTCAAAATACAGGCACCTCTAGTTCAACATGCCCATCTCGTTAGCTCGCACGATCTTCGCGTCTGCCCAATCCGACCAACACGAAAATTAAAAAATAAACTTAAGTCGTTTAATTACATCAACTTGCGACACGAAACATTGACCATCAAGAGCGTTTGGCCCACCCAATGCTAAGACTCTCAGGCACCAAGAAAGCACTCCCACTTTCTCAGCGTTTGAGTTTTCAGCATTGAAAAGCGTAAGTGGGGTGCCGTGTTTTCTTGTCGTGGTTGGCCCGCATGTGACTGGCACAAACGGGCGTCATCGCATCACCGATTTAACGATTCAAGGTTCACAGAAAGAAGGCGGATTTATGTTTTACGGCTCACGGACGCCGATGCTGTCGGCATTGGTACTATTTGGCATGTTGTTGGGGAGCGGCATCGCGCTCGCGCCGGTCGCTTCGGCTCAGGATGAGTCTGCGGCGGTTATGGAAATTGCGGAAGCGGTCGTCGCGGGCGACGCCGCTGCCCCCAGCGAAGAGGTGGTAACGGAAGAAGCTGACTTGGGTGTTGGCTACGCACTGGACAACTTTATTTTGTTCATCTGTGCGGTCTTGGTTTTGTTCATGCAAGCGGGCTTCGCAATGGTCGAAGCAGGGCTGAACTCGGCCAAGAACACCGTCAACATTCTCTACAAGAATTTGATGGACTTGGCGGTCGGAGCACTGCTGTTCTTCATTTTCGGCTTCTCGATCATGTATGCGGGAAGTTATGTTTCGGAACCGAACGCGTTCATTAACATGCCTCATTACGGCATCTATGACGCGGCAGCGGACCGAACCTTCAGCCCTCAAGTGGACTGGTTCTTCCAAGCGGTGTTCGCCGCAACGGCAGCGACGATTGTTTCGGGTGCGGTTGCTGGACGGATG
>CAXBHV010000676.1:0-4739 GCA_963974855.1 uncultured Rhodopirellula sp.
AGAGTTTCGGGGGCATACGTCGTAAAAACGAAAGTCTTGACGACTTCCGCTACGCTAAATTAGCACAACTCTAAACGCTAAATACTTCACAGCGTTAGCCCAAACGGCTAACACAGGAGCGGTGATGCCGTACTAAATCAGCTGTCACCGCTGAAACTCTTGGCGAGTTTCGCTACGGCGATGTTTATGTGGCGAGCACGCTTACGAAGCGGCCAATTGCTTGGTCCATCGGTCGATTTGACTTCGCACTTGCGCGGGTGCCGACGAGCCGTAACTGACAAACGCTTCGACCGCTTTCCGGCTGCCCAAAATTTCGTATACCGACTCGTCGATCTCCGCTGCGTGTGACTGCATGACATCCAGCGGCAACTCGCTCAGTGGCACTTCGCGGCTCATCGCTTCGCCTACAATCGCGCCGACCAAATGATGCGCTCGACGCTGTGGCATACCCTTGCGGATCATCCACTCCATCAACGTCGTCGCGTCCAAATAACCGCGTTCCAATCGACTGGCGATCGATTCACGTCGCAGCTCGGATCCTTCGACAATCGGAATCGCTAGTTCCAACGAGGCGATCACGGTGTCGAACGAATCAAATAGCGGTGGCTTGTCTTCTTGCAAATCGCGGTT
The DNA here is from genome assembly GCA_963974855.1 of uncultured Rhodopirellula sp. Taxonomy (GTDB): domain Bacteria; phylum Planctomycetota; class Planctomycetia; order Pirellulales; family Pirellulaceae; genus Novipirellula. Next base: position 631 of record CAXBHV010000676.1, read on the forward strand.
GTACGCCAACGGCAAGTTCTTGACCAACAACATTAACGTTTGCAAATTGCCCATCACGCGGGCCGATTTGCCTCGGGTTAGTTCAAGCGTATCCGGATTGACCTTTTGCGGCATGATGCTGCTGCCGGTACAGAACGCTTGCGGCATCTTGATGAAATCAAATTCAACGGTGCTCCACAGAATCCACTCTTCGGCCCAACCGCTCAAGTGCGACGCGATCACGGACAGCACAAATGCGCTTTCGAGCATAAAGTCGCGATCGCTACTGGTGTCCAAACTGTTGGCCGTTGGCCGATCAAAATCGAGCGCTTTGGCGGTGTGATCACGATCGATCGGCAGCGTGGTTCCCGCGACCGCCGCAACCCCGAGCGAGCACTCGTTGACTCGCTGGCGACAATCGGCAACCCGGCCGCGATCTCGCTGCAGTTTTTCGATGTAGGCTAACCAGTAGTGGGGGGCGATCACCGGCTGGGCACGCTGCAGATGGGTGTACGCTGGCAAAACGACATCGAAATCACGTTCACAGCGGCTCAGGAACGCTCGCTGCAATTCCAGCAGCCGGGCGTCCACGGTGTCCAGCGCCTCACGGACCCACATCCGTACATCGGTGCTAACTTGATCATTACGGCTGCGAGCGGTGTGCAGTTTTCGGCCCACATCACCGATGCGGTCGATCAGCGCCTGCTCGATATGCATGTGGATATCTTCGAGCTCGAAGCGGATCGGAAACTGATCGGCATCGAGTTCAGACTCGATTTCCTTCAAAGTGTCACGAATCGTCGAAAACTCTTCTCGAGTCAATAAACCGACGCTGGCGAGCATGTCGGCATGCGCGATCGAGCCGCGAATATCCTGGTGATACATGCGTCGATCAAAGCTAATGCTCTCGGCAAACGCTTCCAATCGCTTGTCGGTACTCGCCTGAAAAACGCCACTTCGTGATGGACTGTCTGCCATCGCCCTATCCTGTTGCTGAGTCGGTCTTAATAATGGAACTTCGCTGCCATTATCACCCAAGAACCCAGGGTGACGACCCCAAGCAGATAAAGAAAAATTACCCATGAAATATTGCTCCCCAACGATTTTGGCCGATCTTCCCACGGTCTCACGCACCCGCGTCCAAGCCATCGGCAGGCGGGTTCCCACCCACATCGCCCCCCCGCTGGCGATCCTCGCAGCACTACTAGTACTGGCGATTCCCTCAGCCGCAACGGCCCAACAGGTCCTCGCTTCGGCGCAAGCGGGCGAGCCATTTGGCGTGGCCACAATTGAGATTCCGTTGGCTGCGGGAGTGCCGATCGAGTCGCTGCCACCGCTTCGCGTCACCGATGCACAGCGCCGCGTGTTCTATCCGGTGGGGCAAGAGATTCGGCAAAAACTGGTTCCGCCATCGGAGCGTCCGGTTCCCGAGGCAGGCCAAGGCCGCTTGCTTCGCCGTGTTGGAAGTTTGATCCGCGAGATCACCAGCAAGGACCAACCGACCGAAGAGACGGTCGCGCGACGGATCTCGTTCCTGTTCCAAGGCAGCGAACCGATTGTGGTAGCACTGAGCGATACCAGCGGCGTGATCGGCGAGTATCAATTGAATCCGGAATCCAATCCCGCAACGCATGCTCAACTGCTGACTCAGTGGTGGACCGACTACACCGCAGCCGCCAAAACACGCATTGACGCTGGAGATTATCCGCCGTGGGTTGAGACCTATTTAGTGGCGATGCTATCAGGCCGCTTGCATCTTCCCATGCCTGCTTGGTTCACGACCGAGAGCGAGACCGAAGACACGCTGGTGTCGACCCTGAAATTGATGGCGGGTGCCGAGCAGGCAACCGAGGCGATGTTTCGTCAAGCCGCGATGGGGCAGCCTCTTGCACCGGACATGAACCGAGTCGTCTCGGTTCCCGCCGCTCCGCGATGGACCCAGCCGATTCCGAACCCCGCCGATGCAAACGACGACACCGCGATCGAGCCGCTGGCGACGCGAGTGCCGCCGGAGTGTTTCTATATTCGCTATGGGTCGTTCGAGAACTATTTGTGGTTTCGTGATCTCTCCGAAGAATACGGCGGCGATGTTTCACGAATGGTCACACTAAGAGGTTTCCGCAGCCCGGGAACTAAGGCCATCGAAACACAATTGAATCTGGAAATGAATCAATTGTCGCGAATGTTGGGGCCAACCGTGATCGACGACCAAGCGATCATCGGTCGTGATATGTATTTGAATGACGGAGCCACACTGGGAGTGTTGTTCAAAGTCAAGAACGCGTTCTTGTTCCGCACGTCCCTGCAAAACGATCGAGCGACGCGAGCGAAATCGGACGACACGATTGAACTTGGCGATACCACCATCGCTGGCAAAACCGTTTCGCTGCTACAAAGTGCCGACAATCGTGTGCGATCGTTTATGGTCGAAGATGGCGAGTACATCCTGGTCACCAACAGCGAAACGATGGCCAAACGTTTTCTCGAAGTGGGCGAAAGTGGGCAGTCGCTCGCCGCGACCTCCGAATTCCGACTCGCTCGGCGATTGATGCCGATCGAGCGAGAAGATTCTCTGTTTGCCTACTTTTCACCTCAAATGCTGCAAGGTTTGGTTTCACCCGAATACCTGATCGAGCTGCGGCGACGGATCGACGCGAAATCGGACGTTACCTTGGTACAGCTGGCCAAATTAGCCGCCACAGCCGAAGGGTCACCGACCGTATCGATTGACGAATTGATCAGGCGCGGCTACCTGCCCAATAACTTTAGCCAGCGTTCGGACGCCAGCGGGATCGTGGAACTCGGCGATAGCGTGATCGATACTCGCCGCGGCGCTCGCGGGACGTTTTTGCCGATCGCCGACATCGAACTACAAAACGTGACGGCTGAAGAAGCGTTGTGGTACTCGCGGATCGCCGCGAGCTACACGTCACGATTTCCGCACATGGACCCGATCATGGCCGGCGTACAGCGGGAAACGGTTTTTGCCGGTGGCGATCAGAACGCCACCGTCGAACGGCTCGCCATCCATGCTGAAATCGCTCCTTGGTCACCCGCTCAATACGGAAAATACGCTCAGCAACTGGGGCCACCGACACGGGTCGCGATGCAATTTGCTCCGGATGATATCGTTGCGGTTCAAGCTCACGTGGCATCGGAACAATTGGGTCCACCCACGCATCTGTTTGCCGCGATCAAAGACTCGGTGCCACCCAATCCCGATGATTTTGACGGCTTAATCAAGACCTATCGTGCACTGAAACAGTTGCCAGGCTACATCGGCGCGTGGCCATCCCCCGGAGCAATTGATCGATTGCCGCTGGGGCTAGGCCGTGGCACTCCGGTCGGTCCGGGGATGAGCCGCTTGATTGGCGGAATCTATCGCTACACCGGAGGCGGGTTCAGCGTGTTGTCGTTTTACCCCGATCTGTTAACCGCGAGTTTGCCGTTTTTGGCTTCGATCGAAGTCGAGGACGCTGCACAACTTCGTGGCCGAATCGGAAACTTGCGAGGCAGTCAACTCGAAGGCTGGGTGACAAACCAGTTGTACCAACGATCAGCGACCAGCAGTTTGGCGGGAGCCGATTTCCTGGGCATGTTGTCTCGCCAATTGCGAGTACCGCCAGCCGAAGCACTCGCGGCCACGCAGGATATTTTCGCTAACGATCTACAGTGCACGCTCGGCGGCGAATACCAATTCCTGCCCCAAGTGGATCAATGGCAGAGCACGGCATGGCATGGCACACGACCGCCCATGAACTCACCCTTGGACTATGCCCACCCGATCATGCAATGGTTTCGCGGCGGTCAATTCACGTTGACTCAGTACGACGACCGATTGGTGGTCGATGCGATCGTCGATGCGGCGAGAAAATAGGCGGCAGGCCGCGAGTGACCTGTTGCTTGAGTAGATGATTAAAACAAACGTGTGAGCCGTGGGCCGTAAGAGAGCGTCCGGCTTAGAAAAATCACAACCCGAAGCGTAAGCGAGGGACTCCAAGCAGATCGCATCGCGTTACCGGAGGTCCCTCGCTCACGCGTTTTGAAGTTGCTGTTTTTGTGCCGGAGGCACTTTATGACGCGACAACCAATGTTGTAAAAAGCCCCGGTTATTATCGGGGCCTTGGACA
>CAXBHV010000677.1:0-4730 GCA_963974855.1 uncultured Rhodopirellula sp.
GAGGCTCTTCGGCTAATGCGGCGAAAACCTCTGCCAAAGCGATCGCCGCCCGCTGGCTGCCGTATGCCTCGGGACCGGTATGGTCCGCCGAAGTTGGCCAAAGTGGTGCGAGCGCTGGCCATAGCTCACGCAACGTCGCTGCATGATTTATTGTGCTTTTAGCAAGTCGGGCTGCGAGTTCCGGTTGTTTTTGGCACAACAACTCGATGGCGGACAAAACCGTGTCGAGCGATTGAAGTGGCTTTGGATTGGTGGATGTGGTCGCTCCGCCACGAAACACAAACAACCGTTCGGCTTTTGCACGTAGCACGACCTCGTCGGCGAAGGAACGGCGATGGCTCGGCTCGGATCCTGTAATGACTTGCAATTGTGAGTGGCCGGACTGCGCATCGACAATTGATTTTTGGATCGTTGCCAGTTCTACGTCACGGCCGACCAAGGTCGCTTCGGCCAATTCTGGGCGAATGTCTTGCGTCCCAATGGCGAACGTTTTCGTTGCGGAGGCGGTTTGCCGTTTTTCAATGGACTGAAGATCGTACAATAACCCCGCAGCGGTCTCATAACGATCCCGCGGATCTCGCCGCAACAAACGCGCGACCAAATCATCAATCGCTGGTGATACGTCTAGCTGCAACTCACGCAGTCGAGGCGGTTCGAGACTGAGTTGACAATCAAAATAATCGCTCGCATTCGATGCTTCGATCGGCGGCCGAGCCGATAGCATGCTAAACAGGATCGCGCCAACGGAATACAGATCCGACGCGGGACAAATATTCCGCGACAGCAACCCACTCGATTCAGGCGAGATAAAGACAAGATCTTCGACTGGAAAGCCAAGGATATCTTGCTGCGCGTGAACATTCAGTACCGAAACGTCTCGCAATTCCACCTGCTGGTGCGAATCACAAAAAACATTTTGCGGACTGAGCCATCCATGAACCCGCGTCATGCGATGCCAATCCTGTAAACACTTCGTCAAAGAGATGGCGAGCGGCAATACGTGGTCCAACTCAAACCGACGTGTGAACAATTGCTGATGCAACGCAACGCCACGCGGGACGCTGATGACACGCGTCAAACGCCGAGCATGATCGTAAAAAGCCTGTTGTTTCAGACTTCCGAGCGGTTGCTCGCGGACATTCGTTTGCCAATCCAGACGCAGCGTCGAGTATCGTTGAGGTGACGTCTCCTGAGCTTCGATCCATTCTGCCAAATAGACATCGCCCATAACGTACGACTGCACACGGCAACTCTTCACAGAACCGTGATCCTCGACGGCATCAATGGCCGCGTAATCGCTGAGTTCGGGCAGAGGTATCGGAACTGTGGTCATTGGTGAGATGTCTTTGAGGGCGTTACCTATGGACGGTAGCCCGTTGACGATTTGAGTTGGTTACGAAGAGCCCGATCGCAGGGGATCTCCTTTTCGTTGCGAAAGTCGGATGCATGGCCTTTGCGCAATGCGGAACCACTCTTCTGGCCAAGATCTCGCCCCCCTCGAAACAGCATCCGGTGAAATCAATTGAGGAGAGAATCAAAGGTGTTGCCACTACATCCTGCCGAAGCCTAGATCACAATCGGAGTGCAAGCGGGCTTTACGCACAAATTCGCAATTATTTTCAGCATATATCGCAGGGGAAGCTCCCCCTTCTGCAGCAGGTGTTTGCAGCGTGCCAAGGCGCATCGCAAGCGCAAGTTGGCGAGTTGCCGCCGCGCTTGTTATGTGAGTTGTAACGGTTAGTCAATCGAGTGGTTCGTAAGGAAATTCCGATGCAATATTCATTTTGCGCGATGCGCAAAACATGTTTACTGAGCGTTACAATCCGAACATACTCGTCGTACACATAACTCGGATGCAAATCAATGCACCTGACTTGACAATCGTTTTCAGTTTGGAATATTGCTCGCAACGTGGTCACGAAATGACTATGGTTTGAATCTTCAGTGTTCGACCACTCATCATGTTCGCTGACTCTTTTCACTAATCAATGTAGGGGCAAAACCATCATGAAAGTGATGTCACAGGATCACCGTAGGCGTGTCCGACCGTCGGGCACGCCGCAGTCAACTCAACAAGCTATCGAGACGTCAACGTCTCAGCAAAAAAACACCACGGCTTATCTCAAGGAATTGCTGGATCACGTTCACTCGGTGTTGTCATCACCGGCCGCAGAAACGGGTTCGATCGAAAATGCCGTGGATGTCCTGTTTCACGAACTGCGTGACATCCGTCACGAATCGTCCAAGGACCAATGGGCCGAATTCATCAAAGTAGGGCGAGCACATCCCGTGTGCCCTTTGGTTCATCAAGACCCGTTCACTTCGCGAGCGTTCAATAAGCCCCGTGGCTATGCGGGCGATGCCGTGATGATGGATTACATCTACGGTCGCGAAGAAGATTGGCAACGGCCCGAAGCGAGCCATGTGGGATCCGCTGTGTTTAACTACACGACCTCAGCCCCCGCGTCAGCCGGCGTACGTGAACGACGATGTTATGTTGCGGAATTGCTGGACAACATGGCTCGTCAACGAAGTGGGCAAGAGGTCTTGGCCGTCGCGGCGGGGCATCTTCGCGAAGCAGGCTTGTCATTGGCTGTCCGTCGCAACCGCTTTAATCGGTTCGTCGCAATGGACGCCGATGCCGAGAGTCTGGATGAGATTCAAAACCGTTATGGACGTTACGGGATCGATCCCGTGACCGCCAACATACGGCAAATGCTGACCGGGAATCTCGATCTCGGCTCGTTTGATTTGATCTACACGACGGGGCTGTACGACTACTTGGCCGACTCGACCGCGATGCGATTGACCGCCAATCTGTTCGATTGTGTCCGCCCCGGTGGAAAGCTGGTGATTGCGAACTTCTTGCCAGAAATTCGTGACGTTGGCTACATGGAAATGTTCATGGACTGGCATCTCATTTACCGCAGCCGCGGCGACATGTTGAAATTGGCCGACAAAATCGTCCAATCCACAGTCGAGGAGATCCGTGTGGTCGCCGAAGTCAACGAAAACGTCGTGGTCATGGAAATGACCAAGCGATAAACGTGCTTCGGCAACCCCAAAGCTAGCGATCAGAATCGACGCATCGCACTGACAAACACCATGTGCGTTTGCGTCGAGACGGTGGCATTGGAAAAATCATTACCGGGATAAGTACTTGTCCCTGTATGCACATCCGGTGCAAAGGCGAATTGATATGCCGTGTCGATCTCCCATCCGCTGTGCTTAAATCCATAGCCCGCAGAAAAGTGGTGCTGCAGCGTGGTTTGCAGATAGGTCGACGTCGTTGCCGCGGGGATGGGATTGTCTTGATAACGATATCCCAAGCGAACGGTTCGATGATCATCAAGATCGCGTTCGTACCCAGTGCTCACGATCAACGCGTCCTTCCATCGCAAGGGAAAGACTTCGTCGATCTTTGGACCTGCAACGGCCCCGAAAACGGGATTGGTCGGATTGGTAAAGGTTAGATTCGCGTTGTCGTACGCGCTGGACCAATCCTCCCATTCAAAATCCAATCCGATCCGTTGACAGGAATCGACTTGGTGCATGATTCCAACGCCCACCGATCGAGCCCAAGTCAAGCCAAACTCCACGTCATAGTAGCTGCGTCCCAATGGCGAGATGTCGACGGCCGCTTTGCCATCGGATTTAAATTCGTTTTCGCTTTGGTAGTTCACACCGATCGTCGTGCGATCGGACAAGGCGTACTGAGTTCCGCATGACCAAGAGAGTGCTGCCCCTGTGGCTTGAATATCCAGCACCGTGGGCGTGCCGCGAAGCGGTCCTGAATTCAAGTAATATGGTCCTTCGATTTCGACGTGGCTTACCGCCGTGCCAAGTGTTGCCCCCACGGTCCAGCGATCAGTCATGCGAACCGAGATTCCAGGCAAAATGCGGACCAGAGCACCGAACGATTTATAAGTGTGAGTCCCGGGCAGCGTCGCGGGGCCTTGCAAGTCGTAGTCGGATGCAAATCCGGCGGGGGCAAATGCACCGAAGCCAAGCACGATGTCTTCGTTCCAGCGACGGGCCATCATGAAATAACCAAGACCGGTTGGATTGTCCGCCGCGTCCGTGGTCGGGTTGTCGTCATCCGAATAGGACAAGTCGGTAAACAGTCCTGCGCCACCGATATCGATATAGGAATCGTCACTGAAGCAGTCGCCAACGAGACCTTGCATCCCGGATGCGTTGTCATGCAGCAACACGCCGTTGTCGCCAAAGCCGAGATTCGTTCCACCACGACCGGCTTCACGTGCCGACAACGCATTGCTGATTGTCCCTGCGGCATGCACGGGAGTCGCAAGCAGCGCGACCATGAAAGTGATTGCCAAAATCTTCGTTGGCGAAGTCTCTCGCTGCGCACGCAGCTTCTGAATCGTCATCCTAATGCCCCTATCGTCCTTGATTATTCCAGCCCCATCAATTGACGCGCGGCGATTCTGCTACGCACAACGACTAAGCAGTTAGGCAGGAGTCTTTCGGTATATTAGCCGTTTTGGCGCTAGCGGCTTGTTGATTTAGTGAGCCGCTCGCGAGTGAGCGGCCGGGTCCCACATATTACCCGGTGCCTTACGGCCCACGGCTCACATATGCGACTTGCATTTCGTTTAAATCAACAGCCCGCTAGCCACGTTCAACCGGGACTAGCGCCCAAGCGGCTAATGGGATTTCACCCAATCATTCCTGTCTAACTGCTTATTGGGATCTAATCGGTCGGTGGG